>NZ_JAYJLK010000010.1:0-78571 GCF_051948795.1 Acinetobacter sp. Lyrl_1 | reverse complement strand
GAGAATTGATTAACAGATTCATAATTATCTCTAGCTTGCTGAAGTTTTCCAGCGTCATATAGTCCTGTATATAACTTACCATCCATTATAATAGCGGCATCGGTACGATAACCTAAATCGCGGTGATGATTTGAATTAGGATCGCTTGTGACATATGCGACTTTAAAATTCGCCCATGTGTCTTGCTTAACTGTATTACCTTTAGCTGTTTCATCAGTTGCCCACTGTTCAATCGTTTGAGAGCTACTGAAACTTCCAAAAATAATATTAGGTTGATTGAATTGTTGAGTCAAATATTGATGGCAAATAGCTCCAGGTTCAAAGGTGGTTTGTAATTCAGAGATAGCATTCTTAATTGTATTTAAATTAGTATCTGAATTATCTATCATCATATTAAATAAGTCAGTGGTCACTTTTGCAGAGCTTAGTTTCTCATTTGAGAGATCAATATTCTTAAAGGTAATGGTGTTGGTTAAACTCTGAGTGCTATTGTCATAGGCGAGTATGATTTTTGAATCAGTATTTTGAAGAATATATTGTGGGAAAGTCCCATCTTTAGAGGTGTATAAGTTATCTTTTGTTAGTATATTATCTCTTTGAAAATTCCATGAGAAATCGTATTGACTGTTTTGGGTGTAAAGAGAATGAATATTTTCTGATAAAATATTGTTTATTTGAGTCTTGGTATTTTCTGCTACTGAGTGAATTGTGCTTGAAGGGCCAAGACTAATGCTGATTATCTTAAATTGACTAGCAGGAAAATCTATAATGTTTTTTTGTGTGGTTTTTGGTGGCGTTGTTGGTTGAGTAGGATTTGAAGGGACTGTTGGGGCATTTGTATCAGGTAAAGCGTCTGTCTGAGAGTCGCTTCCACCACCGCAGGCTGTTATTGCAAAGCTAGTTAGTGAAATTAAGCCTATATATCTAAATGAGTTTTTTTCATTGTATCTATACCCTATAGTAAAAAATAAAAAAATTTATAAGTCTGCGATCTTAGCAGTTTGTTTTATTCATTGGTATTTTTTTAGCCTAAAGTACCCCAATATTTATTTGAGGTACTATTTACACTATGATTATCGCAATGTATTTTTCTGCGGACCCCAATCATAAATTTTCTTTTGATAGGCATACCACATCATCCAGAAACCGACCAAAATCATTGGTAAGCTCAGGAATTGTCCCTTACTCATCCATGCAATAAAGAGCTGACCATGATCGGGTTCGCGGAAAAATTCGACAACAAAGCGCGCCAAACCATAACCAATCAGGAATAGGGCAGACACTGCCATGCGTGGACGTGGCTTTGAACTAAACCACCACAGTACAATAAACAGGATTAGACCTTCACATAAGGCTTGATACAATTGCGATGGATGACGTACCAATTGTAAAGGATCGGTCGGGAAAATCATCCCCAAAGCAAAATTCGGATCGGTCACAGGGCGACCATATAATTCACCACCAATAAAGTTACCAATACGACCAAACATTAGACCTGTAGGTACACATGGGGCAATAAAATCCAAAGTTTGAAACCACGTCATTTTGTATTTTTTACACCAGAACAGCATGGCTAAAATCACGCCCAGAAAGCCACCATGGAAACTCATGCCGCCTGTCCAGACTTGGAATAACCACAGTGGATTTTCCAAAAATTGTTCAAAGCCGTAGAAAAACACATAACCGACACGTCCACCAATCACCACGCCCAAAGCGCCGTAAAAGATCAGGTCGGAAACCATGTCTGGTGTCCAGCCACGTTGTTTGGCACGGTAAGTTGCCAAACCCCATGCAAATAAAAATGCCAGTAAATACATCAAGCCATACCAATGGACTTGTAAAGGCCCGAGCGAAATAGCAACGGGGTCAATATTTGGATAGGTGAGCATTCCTGTTCCTTGTGATTCTGTTTTGCACAGATTTTAGCTGAATGTGATGAAAAATGTTGTACATTCAATGTGTAAAGATCAAGAGTTTAAATTATGTGTATTGTGGCATTGGCTTGGCAGGTCTTGACAGACACACCACTGTGTTTGATTTCAAATCGAGATGAGTTCTATCGGCGTCCGACAGCAGCACTGGCAGCATGGTCTGATAGTCCAATTGTTGCAGGGCAAGATTTAGAATCGGGCGGTACGTGGATGGGCATTACCCCATCGGGACGCTGGGCTGTGATTACCAATTATCGTGATGCGAATGATGTTCGTGAATATCCAACTTCACGTGGGCATATTATTCAGGCTTTTTTAGAATCTGAGCAAACGCCTATCCGTTTTGCGCAAGCCATAGAAAAACAGCAATGTGAATATGCAGGTTTTAATTTATTTGTGGGTGATACCACTCAAGCGGTGTACATGAGTAACCGTGGAGAAGCGCCGCAGGTTTTAGCTAAAGGCGTTTATGTGGTGTCGAATGGATTGATGAGTGACCCTTGGGAGAAAACTGCACGCTTACGCAAACGCTTTACGCAGGAGTTTTTACCGATGCTGCAATTGCCTGATCTTGCAACGGCAGAGCTAAATGCTGCGGCGTGGGATATTTTGCAAGATGAACGCAAAGTTGCATCTGAATTGTTACCGCAAACAGGGATTTCATTGGAGATGGAAGCGTTGTTGTCATCGACTTTTATTCAAAGTCCACTTTACGGTACACGTTGTTCCAATTTTTTACGTATGCAGGCGCAGCAATTTACATGGCTGGAAAAAACACAATATGGTGAGCAAAAGGGAGATATTGTGCAGCAACAGTTGAACATTGAGGCATAAAAAATGCCGACGTGATGTCGGCATTTTTAATTTATGGATGTTATCCAGCAATTGCTTTGCCGTCTTTACGGGTGATGACAACCGTTGCTGAACGAGGACGTGCAGTTTTATTGTTCATGTCAGTTTGTGTTGCAGGCCAATGGCTGCTTGGCGCATCAAAACTCTTTGAATCTTCACCTGGGTGCTGAACGTTAATAAAGATTGCTTTGTAGTCAGGTGTCATGGTTACACCTGTAATCTCACATTCTTTTGGCCCAACAAGGAAGCGACGTAAGTTTTTATCGGTGACTTGAGCACCAGCAATTGTACTTTGATCACCAACAGTTTTTACAACACCGCCATCACCAACTTGACCAGGTAGTGCTGCTAACATCATACAGTTTGTAACATCTGTATATGCGCCATCATCTGTTTGAATCCAAAGAACACCACGTGGGTCAAACCACATACCATCTGGACTTGAGAAGTCGTTTGCATCGCTTAAATTAGAAAGGTTAATTGTCGGATCCATACTTGCTTCAGCACCAAATAGATAGATATCCCATTCAAATGATGTTGCTGCAGTATTCTCTTCTTTAAAGCGGATAATATGACCATTGACGTTACCTTTACCACCTTCAGGATCGGTGTAGTTACGTGGGTTTGCAGGATCTGTTGCATAGCTTGAACCACGGTTCGAGTTATTGGTTAAAGTCACGTACACTTCACCATTTTCAGGGTTTACAGCAACCCATTCTGGACGATCCATTTTTGTAGCTCCTACAGCATCTGCTGCAAGACGAGCAAAAGTAAGGACATCCGCTTGTGAGCTAAATGGGTAAATAGCGTTTGTTTCGGTTAAGCCATTTTTACCATAAGCCAGTTCAATCCACTCTCCTGTGCCTGATGCATTAAATTTAGCGACATAGAATTTCCCTGAATTCATATATTTGTCGCCAGCTCGATAACCACCATTCACATCTTTAGGATCCCATGTTGCATCTGATACAAATTTGTAGATGTACTCACCGCGCGAGTCATCGCCCATATAGAATGCAAATTTTTGCCCTTCAATTGCGCGGCTGGCGCGACAGTCTTCGTGAGCAAAACGACCTAATGCAGTACGTTTTACTGGGTTTGAGCGGCTATCGAATGGATCAATTTCTACAATCCAGCCAAATGTATTTGGCGCATTACGATAGTCTTGAGTTGCAGACTCTTTGGTTACGTTAGCAGCCCAACGATCATACATGTCTTGAGATTCAAAACCAGCTTCTGCTGTTTCCCAACCATAGCGTGAAGATTTATTCAAATACACGATGCGATCTTGCTCATCGCGTTCTGGAATTTTTTTACCATCAGCATCTAAAATATAAATGATGTTGTTTTTCGCATCACGTTTAACACTACCGTCTGCATTTTTTTCAGTTTGATAAGAGATCTCTAAGCCTAAGCCATAGCGTTTAAGTGCTATTTTTTCAGCTTCACTACGGGCTGAGTATTGGTCTGTACCTGAGCGTTGGAAATAACCAATAAAATTTTCTTCAGCAGTTAAATAAGTGCCCCATGGTGTATAACCATTACCACAGTTATTTTGTGTGCCTCGAGTTTGACGACCAGCGGGAGAGAATGCTGTGTGCAGTAATGGAGAACCAGCTACAGGCCCTGCAAAATCCATGACAGTCGAAGCTGTAATACGACGGTTAAATGGTGATGACTTCACAATCTCTACAGCTTGAGTTTCAGCATTTTTCTTAATATGAACGACTGAAACACCGTGTGCATTTACTTCACGAACCACTTCATCTTCTGGGCGACGTCCATCCTTTTTAGTTGCGCCTTTTGGATGTAAGAAGGTTTGGTTGATATATTCGTGGTTCAAAACCAATAAGCCATGATCTGATGCATTTTCATCATAACGACCAGTTTTAGTACTTAAGCCAAAATAGCTCATGCCATCGTGACAGTCACCAGAGCGGAATTGGAAACTTGGGCCAGATGGAACATCTGCATCTGCATTCCAATTGCTATAAGAAGGATTGATTGAGTCACCTAAAGCATATAATACAGTTGCTTGGTAACCTTCAGGAACAGTAACAATATCATTTAAATTTTTATCTACAGCTTTAAATGTTAATGTTTCAGGCTTGGTGTTGGGTTCTTCTTTACTTGTTGGTGGTGTTACATTTGTATCTTCATCATCATCGCTACATGCAGATAAAGAAGAAGCTAAAGCTAAAGCTGCTGCACCGCTTGCAGTTTTTTTAATTAAACTGCGACGGCTCATGCGTTGTTCTAGAATGTCACGAAAGTGCGTATTGTCTGAAGTGTTATTATCTAACTCTTGATCTTCATTGTAAGGCATAAAATCAGTCATTTTTTTTCCTAGCAAATTGCTTAGTCGTTTGAAAGTTATATGTAAATTAGTGGCTAAACATGACATGCGGGTTAAGCTTATGTGTCAAACTGATTAAATCCGCTAGGGCGCAAAACAGCAACCATAAAAAAGAAGCAATGATTGCTTCTTTTTTAAATTCAATATCTTATTTAGTCGTGACTGACTCGGCGCTTCTCAATTAATTTGCCAAAGAATAAACCAATTTCAAATAACATCCACATCGGAATGGCAAGCATGATCATCGATAAAGCGTCTGGCGGTGTGACAAACATGGCCACAAAAAAACAGCCGACAATAATAAAACGGCGTTTTTCAATCAGCGTTTGGGTAGATACCACACCAATCATAATGAGCAAAAGGGTGACAATTGGAATTTCAAAGGTGAAGCCAAAAACCAAAAATAGCTTTAAACAAAATGTGAGGTAGCTATTAATATCCGTCATGGGTGCAACTGTTTCAGGCGACACACTAATAAAAAAGTGCAAGATTGAAGGCAGTGCAACAAAATAGGCAAAACTGATGCCGATATAAAACAGACAAATGCTGCCAACCAACAAAGGTAAGGCCAAACTTTTTTCTTTCTCATATAGTGCAGGTTTTACGAATGCCCAAAGCTGATACAAAATAAATGGCATCGCTATCAGCAACGCCACAAAAAAGTTCAGTTTAAATGGCGCCATAAAGGTTGCCGTGACATCGGTCGCAATCATGGTCGATGTATGTGGCAATTGCGCACGTAAGGGCTCTGACAAGATCTGATAGGTTTTATTGGCGAATGGCAATAAACAAAAGAATAAGGCAATAATTAACCCGACAATTTTAAAAAGATGCTTACGCAGTACCATCAGGTGCTTGGTAATTGGCATTTCTTCTAATGCAGGTTGCTCAGACTTCACTGCCAAATGAGGAAGCTGAGTAGAATTGGGCTGACTCATACCGCGACCTTCATTTCAGTATATGTTGTTGTATTTTGAATGGGTGAGATAGATGCTGATCCAGTCCGCACTGGCGCTTTAGGGATGCGCACCATGCACTGTTTTTCTGTATTTTCAACAGGTTGATAAAACTGTTCTTGTAAGTTGTTTAAAGATGCCTGTTTTGAGTCTGTCGATGTTTTTGCATCATCAAAGATTTTTTCATTTTTCATTTCAGACATCTGAGCCTGCATTTTTGCCTCAAGCTCTTGAATACGTGCCATTTCTTGCTGCATTTGTTCACGTAATTCAGATAAACGCAATTCACGGTCGATGTCGTTTTGAACATTGCTGACCATACGTTTTATTTTGCCATACCATTTTCCGACAAAACGCGCAGCTTCTGGAAGTTTCTCAGGACCCAGCACCAATAATGCAATGATGCCGAAAATCAGCAGTTCCGTCATTCCAATATTGAGCATAATCTCAAACCCTCAGCCTTAGTGTTTTACTGTCGAATTGACATCACTGCTGTTGGCCTGATGTTCGATGGTACGCGGTTTTTTGAGTTGAGCGGTTTCAGCTTCATCGTCTTTAATTGATTTTTTAAAATCTTTGACTGCACCACCGACATCTTTACCCAAATTTTTCAGTTTAGATGTACCAAATAATAAAATGACCACAATTGCAAAAATCAGCACGTGCCAAATAGATAATCCTGCCATGATTTAGACCTCTCATTAGTTGAGCCTATCTCAACAGGTCTGTATGACAATGCGGTGACGAATGTGTTGCGATTTAAAGACAGGGGATTAAAGAATATAAATTTGGAAAAAAGAAACAGCCTGTACATGACCGCAGACTGTTGTATTTGAATAATTAAGATTTGACTTAACAGGTGTTCAGGCAATTAAGCTTGTAGGCTATCTTTAAACAGTTGCATGGCCTGACCACGATGGCTGATTTTATTTTTTTCTGCTTTCGACATTTCAGCACTCGATACACCTAATTCAGGTAACCAAAACAGTGGGTCATAGCCAAAACCATTTTCACCACGGGTTTCTGCTAAAATTTCCCCTTTCCAAATCCCCTGAAATATTTTAGGGAGTGGGTCATCGGCATGTTCAACCAAGGCTAAAACACAGACAAACATGCCTTCAATGGCTTCACCATCTTGACGTAGTGGTTTGAGTTTATTGAGCAGTTTTTCATTGTTGGCAGCATCATTGCCGTGTTCGCCTGCAAAACGTGCAGAATAAATGCCTGGTGCACCACCTAAAATTGGCACACATAAACCTGAATCATCGGCAATGGCTGGCTTGCCTGAAATTTTTGCGGCATGGCGAGCTTTTAAAATGGCATTTTCGACAAAGCTCAAACCATCTTCCACCGCATCTTCAATATTCAATTGACCTTGCGGAATCACTTGCACAGGCAAGTCTAATTGCGCAAACAGGGTTTCAAATTCTGCAATTTTGCCTTTGTTGTTGCTTGCTAAAACCAAAGTGCCTTGAGCGCGCCAATCAGTTGCAGTCATAATTTAGATCTAAATTGAAAACAATAGGGCATATTTTAACTGATTTTTCAGATTTAAAAGGTTAATCTTGCATAGATTTATTTTTAAAAAGTAGAAGGGGGTAAGTGTGAGCAAGATTTCAGAACTATATCGTGATTCAAGTCAGCATCGCGCATTACTTCAGCAAAGTGAGCGTTGTGGTTGCTTTTATTGTCTTGAAATTTTTAACTATAGTGAAATTGAAGAGTGGTGTGATGACGAGCAAACGGCTATTTGCCCGCATTGTGGTATAGACGCCGTATTGGGTTCTGCATCGGTAGAAGCATTAACCCCTGAACTGCTAAAGGCCATGCATCAGGCTTATTTTGAATAAAATATAAAAGCACCCGAAGGTGCTTTTAATGAAATTAAACGCGGTTCGATTTATTGCGCTTGAATCCACTTGTCAGCACGGTCACGTGCTTGACGAATTTGTTCTTGAGTCAAGTTCGCTGCCAATGCAGTTTTCTTACCTTCAGACAGAGAAATCACTTTGTTATCGAGCATGCCATCACGGGTAGATAATTCATACCACTGATATGCACCCATATAGTTTTTCTTTTGTTCTTCCATCATGGCAAGGTTAAAGCTTGCGCGGTTGTCGCCGCGGCTGGCTGCTTTTTCAAAATATTGACGTGCCAAGACTTCGTCTTTTTTCGTGCCAATGCCATCTGCCAACATACGGCCTACATTCAATTGCGCTGCAGATAAACCTTGATCTGCCGCAGCTTTGTACCAAGCAAACGCTTGACGGCTGTCTTGCTGTACGTCTTTACCTTGTTGATATTTAGTCGCTAAGTAAAATTGTGCGCCTGCTTGACCTGCTTTGGCTGCTTTCGTTAAGCCGTTAATATCCATCACAGAATATTGTGCTGCTTGGCTTGCTACAGACGATGGTGGAACATAATCTGCATGGGCTTGAATGCTCAACAGTCCAACCAATAGCGTGGTGCTTAATAATAGTTTTTTCATAGAGCGCTCACTCGATAAATTGCGACTTCACCAAACAAATTAGGCAGATGCTTACTGAGTAAACTATCTTGTTGATTCCCATTCACGGCAAGTCGGTTAATGATGCGAATATTATTTTCGGCACAAAGTGCCTCAAAATCACGAAACGTACATAAATGAATATTTGGGGTGTTGTACCACATATAAGGTAATGCGTCTGAAACAGGCATTTTTCCTTTTAAGGCGAGAAAAGAGCGAGTCTTCCAATGCGCAAAGTTTGGAAAGGTAATAATTGCCTGTTTAGCCACACGCACCATATCTCTTAATAATACGTCAGGTGCATCTACTGCTTGCAAGGCTTGTGCCATGACCACATAGTCAAAAGACTGGTCGGCAAAGCGGCTAAGCCCCAAATTCAAGTCTTGTTGGATGATATTTAACCCGCGACTGATCGCAATTGCAATCTTTTCTTGATCAATTTCTAATCCGTATGCACGAATATTATGCTGTTTGCTCATGTGAGCCAACAGTTCGCCATCGCCACAACCTAAATCGAGTACTTTAGAATTCGGTTTAATCCACTTTTCGGCAAGTTGCTGATCAAGACGCATTACACGGCCTCCTGTGGGGTTGCTTGAAGATGTTCTGTTCCACCCAAGAATGCACGCATGGCTTTCACGTATAGTGGAATTGGGAACAAGAACGAATCGTGTCCTTGTTCGGCATCAATATCTAAATAGCTGACAGGCTTATGATTGCTAATTAAGGCATCCACAATTTCCTGCGAACGCTCAGGGCTAAAACGCCAGTCGGTGGTAAAAGACACCACTAAAAACTTGCATTTTGTGTTCGCCATGGCTTTTTGTAAGGATTGTTCGTATTCACGTGCAGGATCAAAATAATCCAGTGCCTTAGTCATAATTAAATAGGTATTGGCATCAAAATTACGGCTAAATTGTTCGCCCTGATAGCGTAAATAGCTTTCGACCTGAAACTCGACATCAAAGCCATACATAAACTTGCCAGATTTTAAGTCACGACCAAATTTCTGTTTCATGGCTTCTTCAGACAAATAAGTGATGTGTCCAACCATGCGCGCCAAAATCAATCCACGTTTTGGATAGCTGTCATGTTCCAAATAACGCCCATGATGAAAATCTGGGTCAGATAAAATCGACTGACGCGCGACTTCGTTAAAAGCAATATTTTGTGCGGAGAGTTTTGGTGCACTGGCAATAATGACGCATTTTTTCAGACGATCAGGATAATCAACCGACCATTGCAAAGCCTGCATGCCACCTAAAGAGCCGCCAATAATTGAATACCAAACCTCAATGCCTAAACGGTCAGACAGCATGGCTTGGGTTTTGACCCAATCTCGCACAGTGACCAATGGAAAATCTGGGCCATAAGGGCGATTGTCATTTTCAGGGTTTGGCGATGTTGGACCAGTCGAGCCGTTGCATCCGCCAATATTGTTTAAGGCCACCACAAAAAAGTGGTTGGTATCAATGGCTTTTCCCGGGCCAATACAGGCATCCCACCAGCCTGCTTTTTTATCGTCGGCATGATGATAACCTGCAGCATGATGATGCCCTGACAACGCATGACAGATCAGAATAGCATTGGATTTGTCGGCATTGAGCGTGCCGTAGGTTTCGACCATCAGTTCGAAGCGGGGTAGAACACGGCCACATTCGAGCTCTAGGGGTTCTTCAAATTGGAACTTTTCTGGAACAACAATGCCTACTGAGTCAGCTGGAAAAGACACGGGAATAATTCGCCTTAAATCCTGAGGATGAATAAATAAAAGGATACCACTTGGGGTATCCTTTTCAAAATGCTTTTACATGTTAGCGCAAGATTATACTGCTGCTGCAACCACTTGATCTGTGCTTAACACACCTTGTTCAATCAAGCGGTTGGTGCAGGCAATAATTGCATCAATAGATGAGGTCACGATGTTGTCATGTACCCCTGCACCAAAGGCAGATTTACCTGTGCCTTTCACTTGCAATTCAATTAAAGCCAACGCTTTTGCATGTGCGCCCGAGCTAATGCTGCGCTCTTCATAGTTCAAGACATCAATTGGCAATTGCAATGCATTCAAAATTGCTGAAATTGGACCATTGCCTTCGCCGCGTAAGCGTTGCATTTCGCCGTTTACCACAACATCTAGTTCAATGACTTGATTGCCATTTTCATCAGACAATTTGTAGTTTTGCGTTGCATATTGCGCATCTTTTACCGCAACGTAAGTTTCTTTAAACAAGTTCCAGATTTCGCTTGCGCTAATTTCTGTACCTTGTTCATCGGTACGTTGTTGCACAATTTGCGAGAATTCGATTTGTAAACGACGCGGCAAAGTCACGTTGTAGTTCGATTCTAACAAGTAAGCAATACCGCCTTTACCCGATTGTGAGTTGACACGAATCACTGCGTCATAGTCACGACCTAAATCTTTCGGGTCAATTGGTAAGTAAGGCATATCCCAAATTTCTTCGTTTTTCTGGAACTCAAAACCTTTCTTAATTGCGTCTTGGTGTGAACCAGAGAATGCAGTAAAGACTAAGTCACCTGCGTACGGATGACGAGGGTGTACTGGCAAGCCTGTGCATTCTTCAACTGTTGCAATAATTTCGTTGATGTTTGAGAAATCCAACTCAGGTGCAACACCTTGGGTGTACATGTTCAAGGCAATTGCCGCAACGTCTACGTTACCTGTGCGCTCACCGTTACCAAATACACAACCTTCTACACGGTCTGCACCCGCCATGATGGCCAATTCAGAAGCGGCAATACCACAACCACGGTCATTGTGACAGTGTACTGAAATGATCACACCATCACGACGCTCAATATTGCGGTGCATCCATTCAACTTGGTCTGCATACACGTTTGGTGTAGACACTTCCACTGTTGCAGGCAAGTTTAAAATGACTTTATTGGTTGGCGATGCTTCCCAAATTTCAGTTACCGCATCACAAACATCTTTAGCCACTTCTAACTCAGTTGCAGTGAAACATTCTGGGCTGTACTGGAATACCCACTCAGTTTCAGGCTGTTTTGCTGCATATTCTTTTACTTTGGTTGCAGCGTTGATGGCCAATTGTTTGGCACCCGCAACATCTACATTCAAGACTTTTTGGCGGAAGGTAGGCGAGTTGGCATTATAAATATGCACAATTGCACGTTTTGCACCTTGTAAAGATTCAAAAGTACGTGCGATTAAATGGTCACGTGCTTGTACCAATACTTCAATATATACGTCATCTGGAATATGACCTTCTTCAATCAATTTACGCGTGAAATCGAAGTCAACTTGAGATGCCGATGGGAAACCAATTTCGATGTGTTTAAAACCAATTTTCACAAGCATTTGGAACATTTTGAATTTTTGTTCGATGTTCATTGGCTCAAAGATCGCTTGGTTGCCGTCACGTAGGTCGGTACTCATCCAGATTGGCGCTTTGGTAATTTCGTTATTTGGCCATTGGCGGTCTGGTAAGTCGACACGCTGGTACATACGACGGTATTTTTTACTTGGATCTGCCAACATCATGTGAAAACTCCTTGAATAGTAGCGGTTGCATCGGTCGTGGATAACGGCAACTTACTATAAATATAGATTGTGTCTATTCTATCAATTTACAAGCTATTTTCAGGAGACTATCGCTAAAAGTCGAATCATGGCACTTGTAAACCAATATCTGTATGTTAATGGATCTGCAAGGGTAATAATTCCCTGTTTTTTACAAATATAGCCATACCTGTGAAAATTTTTTCTGTTATTTGTTTTATTTCTGATAAATATAACTGTTGTTAATCTGTTCAATGCTGCTTGTTCCCATAAGTGCCATGCTCACTTCAAATTCTTCTTTTAAGAGCTTGATGCTATGCGCTGCCCCTAATGCACCAGCAACTGCCAAGCCATAAATATATGGCCGTCCAATTAATACTGCATTTGCCCCTAGGGCTAATGCTTTAAAAATATCTGTGCCACGGCGGATACCACTGTCCAATAGAATAGGGAAATCGTGCGGTAAAATTTTTCGGATAGTACTTAAAACTTGAATTGGACTGACTGCGGTATCTAAAACTCGACCACCGTGATTAGACACAATAATCCCTTGTACGCCGTATTGATACGCCTGTTGTGCATCGGCAGGGTGTAAAATACCTTTGAGTAAAATAGGGAGCGGGCTGCGTTGTACCAGCCAAGCAATATCTTCCCATGTGGCGGCTTGCTGCATTAAGCCATCAAATAGAGCATGCTGATTGTCTTTGAGGGTTGCTGTACTCACAGGATGATGATGCACTGCCTGAATATGTGCGGGTAACTGAAAGTAAGCACGACGTTCACGATCTCGAATACCCATGTGCGGTGCATCTACAGTCAGAACAATGGCTTGATAGGCATAATGTTGCGCTTGAAAAATCAAATCCAAAGCGGCTTCACGGCTGCCTTGCCAATATAGCTGAAACCATTTTGGAGCAGAAGAAACCTGATCAAGCGTTGCCATTGAGGTGGTGCTTAAATGACTGAGAATCATGGGCGCTTTCAGGGCGGAAGCGGCTTGCGCTGTGGCAATTTCCCCCTGCGGATGAAATAGCTGTTGATAAGCCACGGGGGCTAAAAAAATCGGGTGGGGATAGTGTTCGCCTAAAAGTTGAATCTGCGTATTGGCATCTTTAAAAGAATTTAAGTGACGTGGTAATAATTGAATATTGGCAAAAGCAGTTCGGTTATTATTTAGACTGTATTCATCGCCCGCAGCGCCTTCTAAATTGGCCCATGTGGCTGCATCCAAGTGTAGTTTCGCCTGTTTTTGATAGTCGGCAATCGTTTGTAAATGTGGGGGAATATGGTTTAAGGCTGCCAATGGTGCGGTATTCATAATTGACTCCATTGACGAATCAGATTGTGATAGTGCGCAGTCAGGGACAATACTTCTGCGGTATCACCAAGTTGTTGACGTAATTGCAGAATGGTCATGTCTAAATTGAACAACATACTGCGCTGCCAGTCATCTTTCACCATACTTTGACACCAAGTAAATGCCGCAATTCTTTGGCCTACTGTTACTGGTTCAACCCGATGTAAACTGGTCGCAGGATACACAATCGCATCGCCCGCACTGAGTTTAACTTCATGACTTCCATAGTTGTCTTCAATAATCAGTTCACCTCCCTGATATTCTTCAGGTTCACTTAAAAATAAAGTCATAGAAACATCAGTACGAATCGGACGTTGCGCCTGCGCACAATATTGCACCGCACTATCGACATGATTGCCATAAGTTCCTGTGTTTTGATAACAATTGAACATCGGCTGAAGCATATGCAGCGGCAAGGCAAATGACTGCAATAAAGCCTGTTGTTTGAGAGCGCTGAGTATTTCTTGCGCCAGTGCTGCATAACTCGGATGTTTGGGATCAAACTGCAAATTTTGTTTAATTTTTTGTGCTTGCGCGCCTGCGCTGAATTGGCCATTTTGCCAAGCCGATGCACTGTCTAACTCAGCCCGAATTTGCTGGACTTGCACTTTACTGAGTACGTTAGGAATGTGAAGCATCATATTGATTCTTCCTGTGAAAGTTATAATTCAAAAAATTGAATACTCGACATTATGGTTCAGCAGTAAAAGTTCGAGCGATCTGTGCTATGAAAGCGACTCATCGCCCGAACCAATCTATATAGTCTCTTTTGAGCTACGCTATAGATTTATTGCAATTACTTAGAACTTGTAATTCAAGCTAAGCGTTGCCGAGCGTGGCTGTCCAAGAACCACACGACCACCACCATTGTTAAGGGTGCTGATATATTCTTTATCGGCAAGGTTGTAGAGGTTCAGATTTAGTGAAGCGTGTTTGTTAAAGTTGTAGCCTACCAAAGCATCAAAGACGACATAGCCTGGGATATTCGGCATGTTGGCAGGTGCGGTGCTGTCAGTGACTACACGTTTTTGTTCATCAACATAACGAGCGCCTAAACCAAATTTAAAGCCTGCCCAGTCGTAGGTTGACCATAAGCTTGCAGTCCATTCAGGTGACCAGCGTTCAGATAATGTTGTGCTACTCGATGAACGTTGATTCAGTTGTTTAACTTTCATGTGGGCAACGCCTGCAGAAATATTCCAGGCATCGGTAATTTGCCCCACAGCACTTAGCTCAACACCATCGACACGTTTTTTACCTTCCTGCACGGCAAGCTGGGAAATCGGATCAATGGTCGATTGATTTTCATTTTCTGTACGATACGCTGCAGCAGCCACAGCAAGTTTGCCTTGCAATAACTCCCATTTGCTACCTAACTCATAATGATGGGTTTCTTGAGGCTGCGCATTAATCGCATCATTGCCTGATTCAGACAGCGTGAAGTTGGCACTGCCTGGCGGAGTCAGCGATTTTGCGTAAGATGCATAAACACTGCTATTTAAAGTAGGTTTATACACACTGCCAAGTTTCCAGCTTAACAATGTGTCGTGCGTACTGAGGTCTTTGGCGACCAAGGCATTACCACCTCGCGGCAAAGTTAAGCCCTGATAATCGGTTTCATAATAATCGACCCGAACACCGCCGTTCAGCTGGAAACGCTCTCCAAATTTTAAAGTATCGAATAAATAAGCTGCGGCTGTCTGGGTTTCACCATTGCTAAAGCCACCGTTGTAAATCAGCTGTGGCATAGCTTGATGATGGTCAGGTCGATAAAGATTGGCCCAAGGCGTATTGACGGTCGCTTCACCTGGCATTTGAGTAGCCAATAACTTGCTAGATTGTTGTTCTTTTAAAAACTCCATACCTGCAACAACATCATGTTCAACAGCGCCAGTTTGTAGATCGAAATTTAAAGTGGTTTGGTTAGCTAGAATCTTATTTTCCTGATCAACACCTTGACGGGAGCGATTCACTTCCCATTGTGCTGGGTCAGATGAACCATTGGTTCTTAAACCACTAGAACCCGTATTGATCCCTGTCAGCACCCGATTCATCTGCGTTTTGCCTACACGGGTGATGTTGGTCAGTTTGAGTCGATCTGTTAAATCACTTTCAATTTTTGCCGTAAACATATCTGCATCGACATCTTCATAGTCATTGACATGACCATAAAAATTTTCCCGATTGACTTTAGGTGCAGTCGCTAGCAGCGAGTCTGAGTTATAAAAGCCCTTCATGCCGATTGTTGGAATACCACCATCTGGAATATTGCGCTGTCTGATGTGTTGAGAATACAAATATAAACGAGTGGCCGTGTTTAATCCGAAAGCAAGAGAAGGAGCGATGGCATAACTGTTATTTTCGATATAGTCACGTCCTTCCACACCACCTTCTTGCCCCATCACGTTCAGGCGAAACGCCGTATTGGGGTTGATGACTTGGTTAATGTCTGCAGAGAGTCGGGCATGTTCTGCGGTGTTATAGCTGGCAGAAATTTCCTGACTGTTTTCACTTTGCGGTAATTTACTCACCAAATTGATATAACCCGAAGCCGCACCACGACCTGCTTCTGAACCTGATGGGCCTTTGACCACTTCAATTTGATCAAGGTTAAAGACATCACGGCTGATAGCACCTAAATCGCGAATACCATCGACATAAGTTGAGGTTTGGGTAGAAAAACCTCGCATTTGAAAGGCATCGCCTGCGCTGGTATTACCATTTTCACCAAGTTGCAGGGTAATGCCTGGGGTGTTACGCAAGGCTTCAACCAACGAGGTTGCACCTTGCTCCTGCAAGATTTCTTTTTTAATTACAGATATGGTTTGTGGAGTATCCAACAACGGCTGTGTGTATTTTGCAGAGCTTAAACTGTCTGCCTTGTATTTACTTTCGGCTTCCGATTTAACCGTAATGGTGGGTAAGTGGGTGACGTCATCTTCAGGGCTTGCGGCATGTGCAAGTAGTGGAAGAGAGGCGGCTAAAGCCATCAGTTGCGCAGAGCGATTGTGTTTGCGGCTTTTGATCTGTGCCATTTATGGTATTTCCCTAAATGTAAACCAACAGGAGGCCACGCTTTATTCAGCGTTTTTAGTTCAAAATGAATAAAGTGTGAAGTTGTTGTTATGACGTCTATAACAATTGTTGCTAATTGTATTGAGAATCATTATCAACAACAATGTGTGGAATGGTGCTTTTATTTAATTCTTATTTGAAAATAATAATCATTATCAATATTTTTATTTAATAAAACGATGTAAACGTGAAAGGCTTGGGAGTAAAGACAGAAAACCCTGCCGAAGCAGGGTTTGAGATGAAGTTTAAGACTTAGAAGTCATAAGAAACAGAGAGCCAATAGTTACGGCCTGCTAAATATGTACCTTCAGAACTGCGTCCGATAGATAGATATTTATATGCCTGTTGTGTATCACCATTGATATCGATGTAATCCATATTTTGGGTAAAGTCTTTATCTAGTAAGTTGTTTACCGCAGCATTAATACGAATGTGATCGTTAAATTGATAGCTTGTGCCTAAGTTAAAGAGGTTATACCCAGAGAACTCATTATTTGTTTGTACTTCAATGCTTTGTGAGCCGGCATCTGTTGGTTTGGCAGTAAAGCGAGGGCGACCAGATTGGTACTCATGTTGTAACCAAATATCAAATGCATCATTAATATGCCAAGTTGAAGTCAAGTTAAGTAAATGTTTAGCAGTTGATTCTAAAGCATACCCTTTATCATCACCTTTGGTGATTTCTGATTCTGTAAAGGTGTAGGAGGCTTTGATATCCCATTCTGGGATAATTTGGTACTGCAATGAAGTTTCTAATCCGTAAATTTCTGCTTCATCAGCATTAAAGCTTTTACTAAAAGAGGTAACTTTGTTGCTGAAGTTAGAACAGTCATTGGTTTGACAGCTAAAGGTTTTAGAAATAATTTTATCTTCAACTTGGTTGAAGAATGCTGTTGCCGTTAAATTTAAAGCATCAGTCGGTTGATAATTAAAACCAAGTTCATAGTTGACTGAAGTTTCTGGATCTAGATCAGGATTTCCGAGACTTGGTGTTGCACCTTGTCCACTATAACCATTGATACCGTTATACAAATCTTTGGCTGATGGAGTTTTATAGCCTGTGCTGACGCCTCCTTTAATCGTTAAGTCATCGGTTGTATTCCATACCAAATATGCGCGCGGGCTAAACTGTCCACCAAAACCACTGTGATCTTCGTAGCGTCCACCAAAGGTAAAATAAAGGTTATCTCTTAATTGCCATTCATCTTCAGCATACAGTGACCAAGTATCTTGAGTAAATTCTTTACCAATGCCTGCGATATCATCTGCAATAGTAGTGTCTTTATATTCGGTGCCAATAGTAAGTTTGTGGTTCGCAATTGGAGTGACTAAATGTGAGTCAAAGACTAAATCAGTATTTTCTAATTTGCGGGGTTGTCCTGCAAGTGCTGGAAATGCATCCGTTGGAATGGTGCGTCCTTTAGTCTCAGTTGTATTCTGACTGATATAAGTTTTCCACAAACCGAAGTCATATTGTCCATCATGACCTGCAGCAATTTGAATACGATTAAACTCAAGTTCATCTTCATATCCTGCAATACCGCCACGAGAAATGAAGTTACCCAAACGTTGATCTGAATTGTCATATTTTTGAGTTGATGAAAAACCATCGATCCAAAAAGAGTTTTGATCATCAAGTTTAAAGTCTAATTTTGCACCGATATCATAATTATCAGCTTTGCTTGGGCGTGGGTCACGACCTGTTGAACCCTGAATACGTTCTGAACGTTGACGGTCTAAATAGCTGCCACGTAGTTGCAAACCTAAACGGTCATTGATCAGTGGTCCATTGACGACAAAACTGGTTTTCCATGAGTCTGCTTCGGCATTACTTTCCATGACATTACCGCTGACAGTGACATTCCCATTCCACTCATCAGACACTTTTTTGGTAATGATATTGATCACACCACCCATCGCTTCTGAGCCATAGCGAGTAGCCATAGGGCCACGAATCACTTCAATTCTTTCGATTGCAGCCAGTGGGGGTAAAAATCCGTTTGATGTTTCTCCAAAACCATTTGGGGTAACATCTGACGAGGTAGTTTGACGACGACCATCAATTAAAATTAAGCTGTAATCATTTCCAAGACCACGCATTTTTATATTTAGACCAGAGGTTTTACCGACACCAGAACGTATATCGATACCAGGAACATCTGCTAATAAATCAGCAATGCTGGTGGCATTTTTCTTTTCAATATCTTCTTTGGTCACCACACTAATAGATGCGGGTGCATTTTTTAGCTCTTGTTCAAAACCTGCCGCTGAAACCACAATTGTGGAAAGTTGGTGGGTTGAAGTCGCATCGGTAGAGGTATTTGCGAAAACAGCAGTAGAGGTTGCCCCAAGTAATGCAAGACACAGCGGGTGTAGGTTGAACTTAGCCATAAAATTATATCTCTAATATGAATCAATGATCCTAATTCAGACCTATATGGTAATTAGAATCATTCATGAAGGAGTTGGCTAATAATAATGATAAGGATTCTTATTTACAACAAGAAATATACACAAAGTTGAAAATTTACAGAAAATAGCGTGCCGATTAAAAAAATTCAGTCGAGATCAGAACGTATTTTGTATATCCTTTAATGTTGTCATATAATGTGGCACTTTTTTATAAACTGTTATTACTAACTATATCGAGGAAGCCATGCAAGTAACTTCTGAAGCGGTTTCGGGCGTTGCCCGTCGTTTAAATGTATCTGTACCGACGAGCCGTATTAACGAGCAGTTTGAAGCTCGCTTGAAACGCACTGCCAAAACTGTGAAGATCAACGGCTTCCGACCAGGTAAAGTGCCTGTAAACGTTGTTCGTCGTGAATACGGTGCGGGTATTTATCAAGAAGTGGTGAACGACATTATTCGTGACACCGTTTTTGAAGCAATCCAACAAGAAAAAATCAACGCTGTTGGTATGCCAAACATCGAAAAAACTGAAATGAAAGACGACGCTTTAGTTTACGAAGCGACAGTTGAGGTTTATCCAGAAGTTGAAGTGAAATTTGAAGGTTTAGAAGTTGAACGTAAGTCTTCAGAAGTGAACGACAAAGACGTTGAGCAAATGCTTGAAAATCTTCAAAAGCAACGTGCTTCTTGGGCAGAAACCAAAGGCATGGCGAAAAAAGACATGCAAGTGACTTTTGACTTTGAAGGCACTGTAGATGGCGAGAAGTTTGAAGGCGGTGCTGCTGAAGACTTTAAACTAGTACTTGGTTCTGGTCGCATGATTCCTGGTTTTGAAGATGGCATCGTGGGCATGAAAAAAGGCGAAGAGAAAGTTATTGATGTAACTTTCCCTGAAGACTACCAAGCAGCAAACCTTGCAGGTAAAGCAGCTCAATTTAAAATCACTGTGAAACTTGTTGAAAAGCAAAAACTTCCAGAAATTGATGCTGAATTCCTACAAATCTTCGGTATTTCTGAAGAAGATGGTGTAGACAAATTAAAAGCTGACGTTCGTAAAAACATGGAACGTGAAGTGAAAAATGGTTTACGTAACCAAGTGAAAGGCGCAACTTTTGATGCTCTAGTTGCTGCAAACGAAGTTGAGCTTCCAGCAGCGATGGTTGCTCAAGAAGTTGACCGTCAACGTCAGCAAATGATTCAGCAATTCACTCAGCAGTTTGGTGCGCAAGGTGCAAAAGCATTTGACTCAAGCATGCTTCCAGATGAATTGTTCAAAGAACAAGCTGAAAAATCTGTAAAACTAGGCGTATTGGTTAGCAAAGTATTGGCAGATGCTAAACTTGAAGTTGACCAAGCACGTGTAGATGCTTACATCGAAGATATGGCTTCTTCTTATGAAGATCCAAACGAAGTAATTGAATACTTCAAAAATGACAAACAACAGCGTTCACAAATCGAAGCAGTTGTTTTAGAAGATCAGGTTGTAGATCACATCTTGGCTTCTGCAAAAGTGACTGATACATCTGTAAGCTATGAAGACTTATTGAAAGAGCAACAAGCTCGTCAACAAGGCTAATTGGCTTTAGGTAAAAAAGGCGCTTTGTGCGCCTTTTTTATTGCATCGCAGTTTTTGGTTTTTCACAGATCGACAACATTTAACTCAAAATATCTACGATTTAAGCTGTGAATATTTTGCAATTTAGACAATTATCCCTCATATTGTGAACATGAGTCGTGTCACAAGAATTTAGGAATAAATAACCATATGTATGTTCCAACAATTGAAAATGCTTTAGTACCCATGGTGGTTGAACAATCCTCTCGTGGTGAGCGTTCTTTTGATATTTATTCACGTCTTTTACGTGAACGTGTCATTTTTTTGACGGGTGAAGTCGAAGATAATATGGCCAACTTAATTGTGGCGCAGATGTTATTTTTAGAAGCAGAAAACCCAGATAAAGATATTCACCTATACATTAACTCACCAGGCGGTTCAGTGACTGCAGGTATGGCAATTTACGATACCATGCAATTTATTAAGCCTGATGTTGTGACTTACTGTATGGGACAAGCAGCATCTATGGGTGCTTTCCTGCTCAACGCAGGTGCAAAAGGTAAGCGTTACTGTCTTGAAAATGCGCGTGTCATGATTCACCAACCACTTGGTGGTTTCCGTGGTCAGGCATCTGATATTGAAATTCATGCACGTGAAATTCTATTCATTAAAGAGCGTTTAAACCGTTTAATGGCAGAACATAGTGGTCAGGACTATGAAACTGTCGCAAGAGATACCGACCGTGATAACTTCATGACTGCACAGGCAGCGAAGGAATACGGTCTTGTGGATGAAGTTTTAACAAAACGTCCATAAGTTTTAAAGATTGAGATATTGGAGTGACTATGTCCGAACATCCTCAGGGACAAAAACATTGTTCATTTTGCGGTAAAACGCAGTCTGAAGTCGGGAAGCTGATTGCAGGCGAGGACGCATACATCTGTAATGAATGTGTGGACGTATGCTTAGACTTGGTTCAGACCAGTCAACAAGTTGAGTCGGGTGATTGGGCAACACGTCCATTGCCAAAACCACATGAAATTCGTGCTGCGCTAGACCAGTATGTGATTGGTCAGGACACTGCGAAAAAAACCTTATCGGTTGCAGTGTATAACCATTACAAACGTCTGAAAGTGACCCAGCAAGGGCATAAGACAGACGATACTGTCGAAATTTCAAAAAGTAACATCATGCTGGTTGGGCCAACAGGTTCGGGTAAAACCTTACTTGCACAGACCTTAGCCCGTCTATTGGATGTTCCTTTTGCAATGGCAGACGCGACCACATTAACCGAAGCGGGTTATGTGGGTGAAGATGTCGAAAACATTGTGCAAAAGCTGTTGCAAAAAGCCGATTACGATGTAGAAAAAGCACAAAAAGGCATTATCTATATCGATGAGATCGACAAGATCACACGTAAGTCTGAAAATCCATCTATCACCCGTGATGTATCAGGTGAGGGTGTTCAGCAAGCCTTGCTTAAAATGATTGAAGGCACGGTTGCATCTATTCCACCTCAAGGTGGACGTAAGCATCCGCAGCAAGAATTCATTCAAATTGATACCTCAAATATCCTGTTTATTTGTGGTGGTGCATTCTCTGGTTTAGAGAAAATTGTGCAGCAACGTCAGGAAAAAGGCGGGATTGGTTTTACTGCAGACGTGAAGAAAAAAGATGAAGGCAAGAAATTGTCGGATTTATTCCGTCAGGTAGAAGCAACCGACTTGGTGAAGTTTGGTTTAATTCCAGAATTTATTGGTCGTTTGCCAGTGATTGCAACACTAGATGAACTGGATGAAGATGCATTATTGCAAATTCTGACTGAACCAAAAAATGCCCTAACCCGTCAGTATCAATACTTATTCGAGATGGAAAATGTCGATTTAGTCTTTGAAGAGGCGGCTTTACGTGCAGTGGCGAAAAAAGCCCTTGAACGTAATACAGGCGCACGTGGTTTACGTTCTATTTTAGAAAATGCTTTGCTTGAAACCATGTATGACCTACCAAGCCGTACCGATGTAGGCACGGTGGTGGTGACTGAGGCTGTGATTGATGAAGGTGCGAAGCCTGAATTTCAGGTCGAGCGTCAAGCCAAAGCTGAAGAGCCAGTTGAAGAAAAAGTCGACTTAAAAGTATTAGACAGCAAAACAGCTTAATTCGCTGTTCGTCTGAAACGTGCCGAAACGCTAAGTTTCGGCACGTTTTTTATTGTCAAAAAAAACAAGGCGGTGTTAATCTTAGTTCAAGGCGCGGACGCCTATTATTCAAAACAACAATTGCAAAATGAATTTGCAGCTTGATTTGCAAAAACTTAATTTACAAAAATAAGAAACGCAGTGAGGGATAGACATGCGTGGTGTCGCAATCTTGGTCGTGACCAGTTTAATGTTGCTGGGATGTCATGGCAAAAAAAACGTGGTGCAACAAACGCAACCACCTAGTACCTTAAAAGTTTTAGATTTAGAACAAAAACCTGGTTTTGTAGAACAACACCGTTTGGGCATGATGACCATTGGTGGTTGGGTCAATCAAAAACTAGGGCAAAATTTTAAACCTGTTCAGGCACAACATGCCGATGCTGCCATCGTGTATTTATATCGTCCAGATTCCAAATGGAACAGACAGGAAATTGTCGCGGCTAGTATGTTTATCAACAAACATCGGATTCCAAGTTTATTGCACAATCATTATTACTGGGTTGAACTGGCACCGGGCGCGTATCGTCTGAGTGTGAGTCGTCCTTTGGGTGCATTACATTTCCAAAAACCAAAGTATTTGGATTTTCAGGTACAGGCAGGGCAGTCGTATTTTATTAAATATGATGAAGAAAACTTGAGTACCCGCAAAGAGGTTTCAGGGCCTTTAATTCTTATGCCTTCAAGTACGGCACAACAGGAAATAGCGTTTACTCAATTGAAAACCGAAAGCTATAACTTTGTCGCGGAAGATCAAACCACAGGTAAGTTGCGTAAAAAGCCACAAAAAATCAAGCATGAGAAATATGACCCTGCGGAAGATGTGCACTTAACCCAACCCTTTAAATTGTGGGATCCGAGAACGTGGTAAGGTTTTGCATCTTTATCTCATGCATTGCTTTTATTTATTTCCAGTAAGCATAAAAAAGCACCCAATGTTGGGTGCTTTTTCGCTTATTACTAAATTGGAATATTATTCTGCTGCAGCATCTACAACGGGAATCTTGCCAATTTTAGCTTGCCAGATTTTTGGTGCAATCGCGTGGATAGATGTACCATTGACATCTACCGCAACAGATACAGGCATATCTTCAACTTTGAATTTGTAGATTGCTTCCATACCTAAGTCTTCAAAAGCAACCACTTCTGCTTCACGTACTGCTTTAGATACGAGGTAAGCCGCACCACCTACAGCCATGAGGTAAGTCGCTTTGTGATCTTTGATCGCTTCAATTGCTGCAGGACCACGATCTGCCTTACCAATCATACCGAACAAACCTGTGTGTTCTAAGACTTGGCGAGTAAATTTGTCCATACGAGTTGCAGTTGTCGGACCTGCAGGGCCAACGACTTCATCACCAACAGGATCAACAGGGCCAACGTAGTAAATGAATTTGCCTTTTAAGTCGACTGGTAATTCTTCACCATTGTTGATCATGTCGACCATGCGTTTATGCGCAGCGTCACGACCTGTGTAAATTGTACCGTTTAATAACAACGTGTCGCCCGGCTGCCAAGAGTTCATTTCTTCTTGGGTAATGTTGTCTAAATCTACACGTTTAGATTTAGATGAATCCCAAGTTACTTCTGGGTAGTCCTCAAGTTTAGGCGCTTGAATATGCGCTACACCTGAACCATCTAACTGGAAGTGTGCGTGACGAGTTGCCGCACAGTTTGGAATCATACCCACTGGTTTGCCTGCAGCGTGGCAAGGGTAGTCTTTGATTTTAATATCAAGAACTGTGGTTAAACCACCTAAACCTTGTGCACCAATACCAAGTGCGTTCACTTTCTCGAAGATCTCGATACGGAGTTCTTCCATTTTGTTTTGTGGGCCACGACGTAATAATTCGTCCATGTTGATTTCTTCCATGAGTGCTTCTTTTGCAAGCATCATGGCTTTTTCGGCAGTACCACCAATACCAATACCAAGCATACCCGGTGGACACCAGCCTGCGCCCATAGTCGGAACAGTTTTAAGTACCCAATCTACAATTGAGTCAGATGGGTTCAACATCGCCAATTTAGATTTGTTTTCTGAACCGCCACCTTTGGCAGCAACTGTAATATCTACTTTGTTACCCGGAACGAGTTTGTAGTGAATTACTGCAGGGGTGTTGTCTTTGGTGTTTTTACGACCAAATGCAGGATCAGCCAATACCGATGCACGAAGTACGTTTGAGTTTTCTAGGTAACCTTGACGTACACCTTCGTTGATCGCGTCGTCCAAGCTCATGGTTAAATCAAATTTAACGTCTAAACCCACTTCAAGGAATACGTTTACGATACCAGTATCTTGACAGATTGGACGATGACCTTCTGCACACATACGTGAGTTAATTAAGATCTGTGCAATCGCATCTTTCGCAGCTTTGTTTTCTTCACGATCATAAGCACGGCTCATCGCTTGGATGAAGTCTTGTGGATGATAGTAGGAAATGAACTGAAGCGCGTCTTTGATCGAAGTGATCAAGTCATCTTGCTTGATAATAGTTGTCATATCAAAAATCTCTTGAGCGGGCGGATAGCTAGCGGGCTAAATTATAAGACAAAATGCAGCAATTGTGGGCACTTTGATCAAGCTTTGGGCGAAAGTTTAATATCAGTCGTTAGCTTGAGAGAATTTGTGAAATATCCATAAAATTATGTCGTCAAAACGGGCCATGATTTTGCTGTTTTGTTGGTGCAAATTCAGCTATGTTCAAAGACTTCTTTGGAATGATGTTTGGGGTAAATATGAATGATCACACGCATTTAGCTGCTCAGATTATCCCCATTTATCAACGGCATGCAAAAGCGTGGACAGACTTGCGCGGTCAGTTGTTATATGAAAAAACTTGGCTGGATCGTTTTCTTGCTTATTTGCCTGCGCAGGCCAAAATATTAGATTTGGGCTGTGGTTCGGGGCGTCCTATTGCTGCATATCTATTACAGCATGGGCATCAACTTACAGGAGTAGATAGCGCAGACAGCATGCTGGAGATGGCACGTGAACATTTTCCTGAACAGTGCTGGATTGAAGCCGATATGCGCTCAGTGAACTTGAATCGGTGCTTTGATGGTATTTTGGCGTGGGATAGCTTTTTTCATTTAACGCCAAACGATCAGCGCTGCATGTTCGAGAAATTTGCGCAATGGTCTACCGCCAATACAGTTTTAATGTTTAGCAGTGGACCTGCTGCGGGTGAGGCGATTGGGGAAATGTTTGGTGAAGCACTTTATCACGCCAGTTTGTCGCCAGAAGAATACCGTCAATTGTTAGCACAACATGGTTTTAAGGTACTAGACATGCAAGCTGAAGATCAGGACTGTGCAGGGCATACGGTGTGGTTGGCGCAGAGGTTTTAAAAATAGATTGGATGGAGCTAATCAATTTTTGTAGTGATCTATGAATCTACAGTGTGGAATAAAAAAACCACCCAATTTTTCAATCAGGTGGTTTGTAAAACTTAACTTTACGAATTATTGAGCTGCTTGTTGCTCTGCCTGAATCGCAGTCAATGCAATCGTGAACACAATGTCATCTACCAATGCACCACGTGACAAGTCATTCACTGGCTTGTTCAAGCCTTGTAGCATTGGGCCAACACTCACCACGTTAGCAGAACGCTGTACTGCTTTATACGTCGTGTTACCTGTGTTCAAGTCAGGGAAAATGAACACATTGGCGCGACCTGCAACTTGAGAGTTTGGTGCTTTAGAGCGACCAACACTTTCAACCGATGCTGCATCGTACTGTAATGGGCCATCAATCAGTAAGTCAGGACGACGTTGTTTCGCAATTTCAGTCGCTTTCGCTACTTTTTCTACGTCAGCACCTGCACCCGAAGTACCAGTTGAGTAAGAAATCATGGCAATACGTGGGTCAATACCAAACGCTTTTGCAGAGTCAGCAGATTGAATCGCAATTTCAGCCAATTGTTCAGCATCTGGGTCTGGGTTAATCGCACAGTCACCGTACACATATACTTCATCTGGTAACAGCATAAAGAATACTGAAGATACCAATGAATAATCAGGTGCAGTTTTAATGAGCTGGAATGCGGGACGAACTGTATTGGCTGTAGTATGCACAGCACCAGACACCAAACCATCAACCTGATCAAGTGCTAACATCATCGTACCTAATACGACAGTGTCTTGCAGCTGTTCACGTGCTTGATCGTCAGTAAGTTTGCCTTTACGCATCGCAACCATTTTTTCGACATAGTTTTCACGAATCAAGTCAGGATCAATGATTTCTAAGTCGTGTGGAAGCTCAATACCGCGTGCTTTGGCAACATCGACTACCGCTTCTGGTTTTGCCAATAATACGCAGTGGGCAATACCACGTGATTGACAAATCGCTGCAGCTTGAACGGTACGTGGCTCATCACCCTCTGGAAGCACGATACGTTTTTTCGCTGCAATAGATTTTTGCACCAATTCATGGCGGAACGCAGAAGGCGATAAACGTGGTTTATGCGTATCGCTGATTAATTGGGTTAACCATTCTGCATTGATGTGACTGGCCACAAAGCGGGTAACTTGTTCTGCACGCTCAGTATCATCTACAGGAATTTCGTTGCTCAGGTTTAATAACTGTTGTGCAGTTTCAAAGGTGCTCAATTTAGTATGTAAAATTGGCAAGCCATTTTTCATTGCTGCTTGGCAGAACTCTAAAGCTTGTGCGCTTGGTGCTTGATGTTCAGTTAACACCAAACCTGCAAGTGGAATACCATTGCTGCTGGCTAAGCTACTGGCAAGCAATACATCGACACGGTCAGAACCACTGATAATCAGCTCGCCTGCAACGAATTTATGCATTTCGTGTTCAATATTCGATGCAATTAAGCTGCTGTGTAATACACGGCGCTGCGCTGCTTCACCTTGGTTAATCCATTCTGCAGAAATGTGTGCAGCCAAGTCCGACATGCGTGGCACACTTAAAGTATTGCTGAATGGCACCAAGCCAATCACTGGCATGCAATCTTTACCAATCATTGGATGTGTAGTTTGAATTTTGCTGACAAACTGGTTGGTGTCGCTAATTAAACGTAAGTTTGGATCAAGCGTAACAGGAATTTGTGCAGAATCTTCTGGTAAACCTTTGGTACGCATAAACAATACGCCCGCAGTACGCTCACAAGTTGCACCACCAAAGAAACGTAATTGATTGTCTACTTTTGACGCTGTTTTAACAGCATTGTTGATGTCGGCATTGCTGACAATAATGACTTTTGCATCAAGTGCTTTAGCCAAATTTGCATTCAATTCAGTTGCAAATGGATCACGTCCGTTTGGCAACACGCCTTCTACAATAATGATATCGTGATGTTTAGAAATTTCACGATGTAAACGAACTGCATCTTCAAGCAATTCGTCATTTTCATCATTTTTTAAACGCTCAGTCAGCGCAGTATAAGAAATCGGCTCAACTGTTTCATGCTTGAACAGGTGACGATACAACGCAGTTGTGCGGTCTGCTTCAGGTTGTAATTCTTGTGAAAAAGGCTTTAAGAAACCTGCTTTTACGCCTTGGCATTCCAAAGCGTAAATTAAACCTAAACATGCTGATGTTAAACCAACACCAATTTCTGTAGGAACCAAAAGTATTGTTTTCATAATTTTTTCTAAATCGTAAAGGGACTGATTGAAAGTGGCTGAGCACTACGATTGCTTAAGCAATCGCAGCGTCACATTCAGACTTTTTTGCAGCTGACTTTAGCTCCTCTGCAACTTGCGCAGTTTCTTTCGCAATACGGCCTTCTTCGTCAGTTGGTACAACCCAAATTTGTGGACCGCCTGTACCTGCATCAATACGACCTTCAGTACCGCGTTTTAAGCTGTCATTGCGTTCTTTGCTGAAGTTAAAGCCAAAGTGTGGCAAGTAAGATACAGTTTTTTCACGGATGTACGCAGAGTTTTCGCCAATACCACCTGTGAAGAATAAGCCATCTAAGCGTGGTAAACCACAGCTAAGTGCAGCTAAAGATTTAGCTAAACGGTAGCAGAATACTTCAATTGCAAGCGTTGCATCTTCGTTGCCTTGTTCAGATGCTTCAATCAGGGTACGCATGTCGTTCGATAAGCCTGACAAACCAAGTAAACCACTTTGGCTGTTTAGCATTTTGTCAATTTTGTAGATATCCCAACCTAAGTTGCTTGCAAGGAAGCTGTGTAAGCTTGGGTCTACATCACCACTACGAGTACCCATCACCAAACCTTCAAGTGGGGTTAGGCCCATCGATGTGTCTACACTTTGACCATTCCAGATTGCACAAGTCGAGCTACCGTTACCCAAGTGAGCAGTTAACCAGCCACCTTGTTTGAAGCTGCCAGCCAACTCTGAACCGCGCTCTGAAACGTATGCGTGACTTGTACCGTGGAAGCCATAACGACGTACGTTGTGGTCGGTATATAAGAATTTAGGCACTGCATAACGGTAAGCGTGAGCAGGCATCGTTTGGTGGAATGCAGTATCAAATACAGCCACTTGCGGAAGTTCTGGGAACAAACGCATTGTTGCTTCAATACCCACCAAGTGTGCAGGGTTGTGTAAAGGTGCAAGCGGAGTTGCTTCACGAATACGTTGCACGATTTCTTCAGTTAATAATTCTGCTTTGGTTAAAGTACCGCCGTGTACAACGCGGTGACCAATGGCTTGTGGCTTATATTGAGATAAGCGACCAAGAATAGTTTCCAATGCTTTTTCATGGTCAGCATGTGGAATAGAAAGTTCGAGCGGCTCACCACCTGCGGTAATGCCTTTAATGCGCGCATCAGCAGAACCTAGATTTTCTGCCAAACCAAAGATACGATCTCCAACGCTTTCAGATACAAGCGCATATTTGATAGAAGAAGATCCGCAGTTAATCACTAATACTGATGTAGTCACTTTTATGTACCCGAATTCTAATTGAAGTTATCCCTAGTCAATCAAGCTGCATTGCAAGATATGGCAAACGGCAATCTATTGTGTTGCAATCTTGATCATTACGTATGTTTTATCATGGGTTTTTTATTGCTCCTAGATAGACTTTAGGAGATTAGACTTAAGCATTATCGACCATGAAATCAGAAATAATTAAAATTTATCAGCCCAAAACTTTCATTTTTTCATGAAATGATGGTCTAAAATTTCTGCTTAATTCCTGTTGTATTCTCTTAACATAGCACACTTCCTGCAGGCGAGTGGCAAACTGTTTTAAATTATTTCCTCAATCTTTGTCGGTTTATTTTGATTTGGCAGCGTATTTAATTTCCGACCAACGGACAATCACATAAGCAATCAGTGCCACCATAAAAAACACCAACATCATCCACGCCAAGCCTTGTAAGGTTTCAATAATGGTGCGGTAAATTTCCAATACCCAGCGTTCTTGCGTCAGTTCAATCACAATTCTTTTGTCATTTTCGGCATAGGTGAGTGGGGTAATGTATTTTTCCATATCGTAAATACGAATGCCTGAAGATGTGCCGACCACCATCCCTGCAAATTTGGTGTACTTTGCCCATGCTTCATGAATTGGGTCGTGGATGATACGCGCCAAAATTGCATTGATGGAGCTGGAAAACAGACGCATGACAATGAACGACACCAACAGTGCTAAAGCAAAGGTACTAATAATCAAATAATAAAACATAAGCATCGCCACTCTTTTTGATGATTTTTCTAATCTTGATGGTGTTTTTATTTTAAGTGAGCGTGAGGCAGAAATGTGTAGTGGAACTGTGTCTTAAAACAATGTCTAAAAAATAGAAGGGAATAATGTTCAGCTTCCTGTGAAACTGAACATTATATTTGGATATTGCAAAATTACAGATGGATTTTATTGGCGGATTTGACCATCGCCAAACACGATCCATTTTTGTGAGGTTAAACCTTCCAAACCGACAGGGCCACGGGTATGAATTTTATCGGTAGAGATTCCAATTTCAGCACCTAAACCATATTCAAAACCATCAGCAAAGCGTGTAGAAGCGTTAATCATGACTGAACTAGAATCTACCGCAGCCAAGAATTGACGCGCCAAACTAAAGTTTTCAGTAATAATGGCATCAGTATGATGTGAACCATATTTATTGATATGTTCAATTGCCTCATCAATTCCTGAAACCACTTTAACCGCCAAAATTGGACCTAGATATTCGGTGTACCAGTCTTCTTCTGTGGCAGTTTTGACAGTCGTGCCTAAAATCTTTTGGGTTGCAGGGCAACCGCGTAATTCAACTTGTTTCTCTGCATACAGTTCTGCAATGCGAGGTAGAAATTGCTCAGCAACTCGCTCATCGACTAACAAGGTTTCCATAGCATTACACACGCCATAACGGTGAGTTTTTGCATTCAGGGCAATAGGCAGGGCTTTTTGTAAATCGGCCTGTGCTTCTACAAATACGTGACAGTTACCATCCAAATGTTTAATCACTGGAATACGCGCTTCATTGCTGATGCGTTCAATCAGACTTTTACCGCCACGTGGCACAATTACATCTACATATTCAGACATGGTAATTAATTGCCCAACGGCAGCACGGTCTGAGGTGTTAATCACTTGCACCGATGTTTCTGGCAAGCCTGATGCTTTTAAGCCGTGTTGAATCGCGGCAGCAATCGCTTGGTTAGATTCCAGTGCTTCAGAACCACCACGTAAAATAATCGCATTGCCTGATTTTAATGCCAAAGACGCAGCTTCAAGGGTTACGTTTGGACGTGATTCGTAAATCATGCCCACCACACCTAGCGGTACACGCATTTTGCCCAATTGAATACCAGATGGACGGTAAGCCATATCGGTAATTTCACCAATTGGATCCATGAGACCAATCACATCTTTCAGACCTTGTAACATGCCTTTAAAGCGTGCGGGGTTAAGTTCTAAGCGATCAAGCAGTGCGCTATCCAAGTTGTTGTTACGACCTTTGGTCATATCAATTTGGTTGGCAGCTAAAATAGCGGACTCGCTATTTTCCAATGCCGTATAAATAGCCGATAACGCATTGTTTTTAGATTGGGTAGAAGCGCTTGCTAAGACACGAGAGGCTTGGCGTGCTTGTTGTCCTACCGTTTGCATATATTGTTCAATAGACTCTTGCATAGCGGTTTGATCACTTAGAAATTTCAACTCGATATTAACAGTCTGTGCCTGCACAATGAAGCGTCTCAGCGGAAAATCGACTAAATTGTTCAATCTTTTCATCACAAAAATTAATATTTTGAAATGCTTTGTGATTTAAAAGTAGATGAGCGGTCATAGAAAATGTTGCGTATAAAATCAGCACCTGTATAGAATGATGCGATAACGACATTGATGTCATTCACAACAATAAGCAGGATGCCACTTTAATTCAGATAAGTGGGTAATCGTTCAATGACGAACACTTGCACAATAAAAATAAAATGCGCATGGAGGTAAGGAATATGAATTCCATGATCCAGATGGACACGGATGTACAGGACGCAAGTTCGCATGTCTGTTTTTTTGATATTTACGATAAACACAGCTTTAAACAACCCGCTCGTACCACTTGGATCAACGGCTGGAAAGTGGAATACATGGCAATTGCTCAGCCAGAAACCGCACATTTAACTCCAATTGTGATTATTGGTGGTGCATTCCAAAACTTTAATTCATATAAATATTGTGTCGAGCAGCTTTTTCGTGCAGGGCCAATCATTTTAATTGATATGCCATCTATGGGCGCCAATCAGCAAATGACCAATGTGGAAACAGGTGAGTCGGCAGGAACGCTAGAACTGCATGATTTAGGTCAGATGTTGGGTGATTGGCTGGATATTGTCGGCTTAGATAAAGTATCCGTCATGGGCATGTCATTGGGTTCGGTGGTGGCATCGTGTCTAGCAGATCAGCGTCCTGAATTGATTGATCGCATGATTTTAATGGGGGTTATGCAAAAGACCCGTAAAAGTTGGCGCATGTTGCTTGAAGAATCACTGCATTTAATGAAAGAGCAGCGCATGGATGAATTTGGTCAGGCGGTGATTTTATACTTGGTCAATCATGCCAAAATGGAACAAACTCGCATGTCACCGACTGCAAAGCGTTTGTTTTACCGACAAATGGCCGACTTTACCGCTACAGAGCAAGATCGCTACGATGTGAACTGCAACCGTTTATTGCGGTTAACCAATGTGCCTATTCCGCAATGTAAGGTTTTGGTGGCGTGTGGGCAATATGACAGTTTTACCTTGCCGCATGAAAATGCCAATTTTGCCTTACAGTGCCCGAACATGGAATTTGCCATGATTGCCAATGCAGATCATGTGCCGCAATTACAGCGCCGTAAAGAAACCATGAATTTATTTGCGACCTTTTTAAGCGATGAATCTATTCAGGACTTAGATGGCATTATTCCAATGACACGTGCGCAACTATTGACGATGGAACGCCGTGGAGAAGCGCGTATTCGGGTGCAAAATCCGCAAAGTCATTTGCAGTATCGTCATTCTGATTTGAAAATTGCCACGCACATTGTCGATTTAAACTTCTTTGGTGTATTGCTTGATTTTGAAAATGCTGCGTTGGCGGCACAAGCAGCACAGTTTGAACGAGATATGGCCTTAGAATTACAGGATGAGGAAGGCAGTTTTAGCATTGAATGTTTAATTTTTGAAAGCCAAGGGCAGCAACTACGCGCATTATTTAAGCATGGTAGTTTTGAGGTGGCAGAGCGTTTGTTGCGTTATGTGGAACGTCAAAAAGCGGCTGCACAAAATTTGGAATATGCCCGTTAGTAGATAAAATCAGTGCTTGGTTTAAAATTATCCAAAGAAAATAGAATCAAAATAGCGTGTTAAACCACGCTATTTTTTTTGTAGGCATGAACCATCCAGACTAAATCGCCTAAATGTTCTGCGGTTGTTTTTTCTAAAGAGCTGTTGGAAAAATACAGTTGTGGTTGTTGTAGCTGCACTTGCTCAAAACCTGCATTTTGAAAAAACTGAGTTAATTCCTGCGGAGATTGAAAGTGAAAGGTGAAAGCACTGCGTGACATAAATTTCAATAATCGGCTGCAGTTCCAAATAAAATTGGCGAGCTTGTTTTTGACGGGTTCAGGGTAAAGATCGGTTAAATAATGCAGTTCTGGAAAGTCTTGGGTGTAGTTACACATGCCATTTAACAGCTGTTGTAGCATGTCTTTGCTGAAGTAGTTAATTAAACCTTCACTAATAATTACTAAGGGTTGCGAGTGATCAAAATATTCAAAGGCCTGTTGAAAGGATTCACTAAAAATATCGGCGGTGAGAACTTCAGGTGCGTCGTGGTCAATTTGTCGTAACGCTTGAGTTTTAATTTGCGCCATATCAGGCAAATCCAGTTCACGGTAATTCAGTTCAGGATATTTTTGTCGAAAGTTCCAGCTGCGTGGTGACAGCCCAGATGCAATTTCGAGCACTTGTAATTGCGGATGTTGCTGAATCAGTGCGGTTAAGTGTGCATCAATCATTTGGTGACGTTGTTTGAGGGTGCTGCGCATACTGCCGCCCACATGACGTTCTGCCCAGTTTTCTAAAGGATGTACCAATTTGGCTAAAAACTTGCCTTTTCGGGTCGCAAATACAGGATGTGAAATCCCCCTTTGATACCAGATATATCCCGTATAATGTGCGGTAAAAGAAATATGCCGATGTTTGGACAATGCAGTCGTGTCTGAGCGAGTTGGCTTGGCATCCGAGTTGTGCATTTCAGTCCTTTTTTCTGTCGTGATTTTGCTGTTCAGCAATGTTTTTGTCATTTTCGTATAGACCTTAATTGTTTGTATGGTGGTCGTTGTCTTTTTAGGCATGCTTTGACACTCAAGCTGCGGTGTCAGGCATATACTCAAAATAGAATAAGTTTATCATAATCAAAAAGGAATAAGCTGTCGTGTTCCTTTGTCGTATAAAAGCTGTGAAAAAGTGAAGGCGTATAGGGTCTGTTGACATTTCATAAATGGCTTGCGCTGTAGGCTAAAACTGAGCAGATCAGGCATAAAACGCAGGGAATAGTGGACCTATTTTCAAGTTCCATAACGCAATCTGAGAAAGTTTTAGCCACAGCCTTTCAGGACGAGCATATTTTTTGCTGCTATTGCGTTATGTGCCAGTCATTTAGAATGACTAAATTTCCTGTCCCATGCCTTATATCAGCTAAAAAATCTTGCGAGATATATCTCTCACATCGCAAACATAGACGAATTGTCAACAGACCCTAGTTAGTTTGTGGTGATCTCAAGTCGCAGCGTTTTTAGTGGTACTTGAATAATTGGTCGGGTCGTGACTAGTTTGTGCTGCCTGTAGCGCGGCACTTTGTTCTTTAAATACCAAGATACGATCACGGACGCTTCGCCATTCATCACCCAAGTCTAAAACTTCAGCAATGCTAAACTCTGCACTAAGCTCAGGGATTTTACCGCGCATGCGTTCTAAACGTGCCTGATTCGGCAAGGGTAAATCGGCAATCGCATTTAAAGCCAATCGTTGTGCAGCACGGTTGTTGCAGACCAATCCCATGTCACAGCCTGCAAGCAAAGCGGCATGAATACGTGCATCGGCATCGCCTGCTACACAAGCCGCCTGCATGCTTAAATCATCCGAAAAGAGTACACCATCATAGCCCAAGTCTTTGCGAAGCACTTGCTGTAACCAAAACTCAGAAAAACCTGCAGGGTTCGGATCGACCTGATCATAAATGACATGCGCAGGCATGAGCGCATCCAGTTGATTTTGCAGTTGGATAAAGGTTTGCATATCCTGTTGTTGAATTTCGGCAAAAGAACGTGAATCTATCGCGGCAGCAACGTGAGAGTCTGCTTTAACCGATCCATGTCCAGGAAAGTGTTTGCCTGTGGTTGCCATTCCTGCACGATGCATTCCACGTAAAAAAGCATCTGCCAAAGCAATAATATCGACAGGACGCGCAGCAAAAGCACGATCTCCAATGACATCACTGATGTCATTTAAATCTAAAACGGGTGCAAAACTAAAATCAATGCCTACGGCTAATACTTCGGTGGCCATCAACCAGCCACATTCTTCGGCTAAATCTAAGGCACGTTCAGGTTCGTTTTGGTATAACTCGCCAAATCTACCCATAGCAGGCAATAGGGTAAAACCTTGTTTTAAGCGTTGTACGCGTCCGCCTTCCTGATCGACTGCAATTAAAATATCAGGGCGTACCTGACGCATGTGGTCGGTCAAGGCGCGTACTTGCGCAGGAGATTGGATATTTCGGGCAAATAAAATGACTCCACCGACTTGCGGAGCGCTTAATAGTTCAATATCTTCTTGAGTAAGTTCTGTGCCAGCGATGTCGAGCATCAATGCGCCAATCATATTGGGTGTCCGTATTCGATTTTTATCAATAAAAAAACAATACCTGAATTCTGCAATGATTTGCTACATTTTGACAGCACAGATTATGATAAAACTACACGACAGACCCAAATTAAGTTGTATAAGATTTTGAATCTGCTCAATTCATTGTGAAAAGCAGAGATTGGTCAAAAACCAAGGACGTAAATATTTTTATGAAACTTCAAACCATCGCTTGTGCGGTTGCAATAGCAACTGGCGGTTTTTTCTTTTCTCACGCCATTAACGAGGCAATTGCAGCCAATAATACCGCTGTCGTTGCTAACAGTATTGTGCCGACGCAGGAACAAGCTTTGGTTTCGCGTCAATTGGCGACCTTGGTCGATCGTCAGCATTATTTAAATCAGCGTTTAGATGCTGCGACGTCGCAGCGCATTTTTGATTTTTATATCGACAGTTTAGACCCTGACCACACTTTGTTTTTGGCTAAAGAAGTTGAGCAATACCGCAAACAATATGCAGCAACATTTGGCGCTTCATTAAAAGCAGGCAATTTGGCTGGACCGTATCAAATTCATGCACAGTATCGTGAACGCTTAAAACAGTTTTATCATTTCATGTTGGCAGAGCTGAAAAAACCACAAAATTTAAAACAGCCAAATGTCACGATTGAAACAGATCGGGAAAAAGCACCGTTCTTTAATACTGAAGCAGAAATGCGTAAGCATTGGCAAAAAATGCTGGTGTCGCAGCTCATTAACCTGACCATTAGCAAAGAAGAAGAATTGGCAAAACAAAAAGCCATTAAAGATAACCCTGAATTGACCAATGGTCAGGATTTGGCAAGTCCAGAAGATTTGACTCCAGTGCAGACTTTAACTAAGCGTTATACTCGTCAGTTAGAGCGCATGGATCGTTTAAAGAGCGATGATGTGCTGGATAAAACTTTGAATGCGATGATGCTGACTTATGATCCGCACAGCAATTATTTCCCACCTGTTGATGCGATGGAGCTGAATCGTCAAACGACTTTGCAGCTTGAAGGGATTGGGGTGTCGATTCGTCCTGAACGGGGCAATGAAGACTACACCAAAATTGAAACCATTGTTGAAGGTGGTCCTGCCAGTAAAACTGGGCAGGTGAAATCGGGTGACCGCATTATTGGTGTAGCGCAAGATGGCGAAAAAATGGTGGATGTTGTGGGTTGGCCGAGCAATGAAATTGTGGGGCTGATTCGCGGTAAACGTGGCACCAAAGTCACTGTGCGTTTGTTGGGTGCGGGTGCGGCGATGAATCAGGCGCGTAATGTGACCATTGTGCGTGATGTGATTCAGGAAGAAGATGCGGGAGTTCGTTCACGAACGATTGACATCAAACGTGATGGTCAAACTTATACCTACGGTGTGATTGAAATTCCATCGTTTTATTTGAATTACCGTGCGCGTCGCGCAGGTAATGAATATCGCTCGGTGTCGGAAGATACCAACAATGCCCTGAAAAGTTTGGCGGCCAAAAATGTCGCAGGGATTATTGTCGATTTACGTAACAACCCTGGCGGTTCACTAGAAGAAGTGGCACGTATGCTTGGGCAAGTAATCAAATCAGGCCCTGTAGTGCAAATTCGTGATGGCAATGGCAACGTGAGCGTATTTGAAGATGACGATGGCGGTGCACAGACTTATGCAGGCCCATTGGCAGTGATGATTAACCTTGCTTCTGCTTCGGCCAGTGAAATTTACTCTGCTGCAATTCAGGACTATCAGCGCGGGATTGTGATTGGTAGCACCACCACAGGTAAAGGTACAGCGCAGGTACAACTCGACACCTTAGCCTATGGGCAGGCGACCTTAACTCAACGTAAGTTCTACCGTATTACAGGTGGAAGTACCCAAAACAAAGGTGTGATTCCTGACATTAAACTGGTGGATATTTACAATGAGGAGTTTGGTGAACGCAAAGCGAAAAATGCTTTGAAGTGGGATACTATTCCAACTGCACCATTTAAGCGTGAAGGTTCAGTACAGCCGTACATCACCAAGCTAGGGCAATTGTCACAGCAACGTGTCACGCTTGATCCGCAATTTCAATATTTGGAACAACGTAAGCAAATTGCCAAACAAACTGAAGATCGCAAAAGCATTGTGTTAGATATTGAACAACGCAGAGCAGAGTTGTTAGCTTTGGAGCAACAAACGCTGACTGCGGAAAACAAACGCCGTCAGGAAACAGGTTTGAAACCATTTGCTAATTGGGAAAGCTATCAGGCATCTATTGATGCTTTGGCAGAAGCGCGTGCCAAAATGAAAGCGGCACAACGCCCTGCTTTACCTGAGGAAGAAGCTTTTGTGATTGAAGCAGCGCAGGTGTTGCAAGACTATGCCATGTTACAAAAAGGTGTTTCTGAGCCGAATCAACCTTAAAACAATGTTAGAATCTTAATCAAATAGAACCAGCAGCGAAAAGTTGCTGGTTTTTTTCATCCTAAAGCGAAAAGTAAAGTGACAAGATGCATATAGCTTTGAGTCAGACAGCTATTTTTAGCAGTTTTAAATTGCCATTATTTCATGATGACATATTATATATTTGACTATTGACCAAAGCGGAATAGTATTAAATTCTAAAGTCAATGCGGTCTTTGCTAGATCAATCCGTCGTTCAGGTTGCTTTTTAGTTATTATTTATAAGAGAGTGTGAGATTGAGTAGCCGAAAAACAATAAAATATGACAGAGATGGATACATCTAATGATGCATGTACATTATGATCTGAGCTTGGTAATTGGCTCGGTAGCAATCTCAGTATTGGCCTGCTATTTTGCAGTGTTTGTTGAGCAAATGCTTTTTCAAAATGTACAACAACAACTAAAAAAAATTGCATTAATCATGAGTGGTTTACTGCTGGGTGCGGCAGTGTGGAGTATGCATTTTGTGGGCATGTTGGCATGCCAGTTACCTGCACCGTATCAATTTGATCTTAGCTTTACGACCCTATCTTTTGTTATTGCATTTATCGCCTCTACGTTTGCGGTTTGGCTGACCACGCAATCGACCTTGCCTGTGGCGCGTTTGATCCTGAGCGGCATTTTAATGGGGTTGGGTATTTCAGGCATGCACTATACGGGCATGATGGGAATTCAGGTAGAAGGCTACCGTAGTTATTATGATCCTACCATTGTTTTGCTGTCTGTATTAGTGGCCATTGGCGGTGCAATACTTACCTTTTGGTTTATGTTTCATTCCAAGTGCAGAATGGGGCGTCAGGCACAATATAAAATTTTCATTGCGGTGCTCATGAGTCTGAGCATTGTTGCCATGCACTATATAGGCATGGAAGCACTGCATTTTTACTCTACAGCAGATTTGCCTCAATCAGGGCACTTCCAGATCGGGCAAGGGCCAGCTCTGTTGGTGGTTATTTTAGTGACCAGTCTGATTTTTGCTGCTGCGGTGGGCGTATCTCTGCTGGAGCTGCGCTTAGAAGAAAAAAGCAGACAATTGTCTTTAGCCAACCGTGAATTGGCCAATCAGGCAGTCAAAGATAACCTGACCAAATTGCCCAACCGTTTATATTTAGCTGAATATGCACAATTGCTTTTTTCTGAGCATCGGCAAAAAAACACTAAAATTGCATTTTTGTATATCGACTTAGACCGCTTTAAAGCGGTGAATGACGTATTTGGGCATCATGTTGGCGATCAATTGCTGATTCAGTTGTCTAAACGTGTGCAATCCCACTTGGGCGAAAATACCCAGTTATTAAGAATTGGTGGCGATGAATTTCTTTTGGTGATTGAACATACCGACATTGCAGAAGCCACTGTCATTTCTGAAAAAATATTAGAACTGATTCAGCAAAGTTTCTTAATTGCAGGCAAGGTCATTAATATTTCAGGCAGTATTGGCATTGCGATGTATCCAGAGCATGGCACCAATTTGCAAGATATTTTAATGAATGCTGATGCGGCGATGCTGACCTCTAAATATCAGGGGCGTAACACCAGTTCGGTATTTAATTATGATCTGGAGTTACTTGAGGCCAAAAGCCAAAGTAAGTTGATTAATGATTTATATAAAGCGGTTGAACAACAACAATTTGCGTTGTTCTATCAGCCAAAGTTTAAAGCCACTGACCATAAAATTTGTGGCGTAGAAGCTTTAATTCGTTGGTATCACCCTGTACATGGCTTACTTACCCCAAATATGTTTATTAAAGGAGCTGAAAAGACGGGGTTGATTATTCAAATTGGCTATTGGACGTTAGAGGAAGCCTTTAAACAAATTCAAATTTGGGAAAGATCAGGTGCACCGTTATTTCCTGTGGCTGTGAATTTATCGGCAGTGCAGTTTGAACATAAACACTTATTTTCGACTTTAGAAAACTTGTTTAAACGCTATGAGATTCAACCCCATCACCTGATGATTGAAGTGACTGAAAGTACAGCAATGCATCATATTGAATCGAGTATTCGTAGTTTTGAGCGTTTGCGTCAAATGGGGATTCAATTGGCGATTGATGATTTTGGCACAGGACATTCGAGTTTCTTATATTTGAAAAAATTGCCAGTCGATGAGTTGAAAATTGATCGTGCTTTTATTTTAGATTTGTGTTTGGACAGCAAAGAAGAATTAATTTTAGAAAGTATTATTCAGTTGGCGATTAAACTGGGTTTAACTGTGACCGCTGAAGGGGTGGAAACGCCGTTACAAGCAGAAATTTTAACCCGTTTAGGCTGTCAGCAATTACAGGGCTACTTATTAGGCTTACCAATGGATGTTGAGCGTTTAGAAGAGCTGTTTAAACATTCGGCTTAAGCTAGCGATCATGCTACCGCTCAAGATAGCGTACAAGTGAGCGACCAAGTCCAGCGTTTAATTTCAGTGATGAAACAAGATGAATATAGTTTGGCTGAGTTGATGCAGTTGTTAGGTTTAACTCATAGCGCAACATTCCAAAAGAACGATATGAATCCTGCCATAGAAGTAGGTTTGATTGAACGTACGATTCCAGAAAAACCGAAAAGCCAAAAGCAAAAGTATAGATTGAAAAAGTAACTATATTTTCAGTTGTGGATAAATTAGAACATATCAACAATCAATAAAATTTGATTCAAATCTGCTACAATTACGCCAATTTTTCATATTGATCATTTTGATCTTATACACTGCGGTTCTGCAGTAGGTGTCTTGCATGAGTTTTAAAGATGAGTTAGCGGCGCAGGTCGCACAGCGACGTACTTTCGCGATTATTTCCCACCCCGATGCTGGTAAAACCACCATGACAGAAAAACTGCTGTTATGGGGACAAGCCATTCAAGTTGCAGGGATGGTAAAAAGCCGTAAGTCAGATCGTGGCGCAACATCTGACTGGATGGAAATGGAAAAAGAACGTGGTATTTCCATTACAACTTCGGTGATGCAATTCCCGTATAAAGACAAAATGATTAACCTGCTCGATACCCCAGGGCACGAAGATTTCTCTGAAGATACTTACCGCACTCTAACTGCGGTGGACTCTGCACTGATGGTGATTGATGGTGCGAAAGGTGTCGAAGACCGTACCATTAAATTAATGGATGTGTGTCGTATGCGTGACACACCCATCATTTCATTCGTCAACAAAATGGACCGCGAAATTCGTGAACCATTAGAGTTGTTGGATGAAATTGAAAATGTCCTCAAAATTAAGTGTGTGCCAATCACTTGGCCAATGGGTACAGGGCGTGATTTCGCAGGGGTGTTTAACCTCATCGAAGAAAAGTTTTATGTGTACAAATCAGGTTTTGGTTCAACCATTCCTGAAATTGAAGTACGTGATGGCTATAACCATGCAGACCTACGTGAAAAAGTAGGTGAATTGGCATGGGCGGCATTTGAAGAATCACTTGAGTTGGTACAAATGGCGAATGAGCCTTTAGACCGTGAAGAGTTTTTAGCGGGTCGTCAAACACCAGTGCTATTTGGTACTGCTTTGGGTAACTTCGGTGTAGATCATGTATTGAATGCATTCAGTGAATATGCGCCGCCGCCAAAAGCACATCCAACGCAAGACCGTATTGTAGAAGCCAATGAAGAAGGCTTTAGTGGTTTTGTTTTTAAAATTCAGGCCAATATGGATCCGAAGCACCGTGACCGTATTGCTTTCATGCGAATCTGTTCAGGCAAGTATGAAAAAGGCTTAAAAATGAAGCATGTGCGTATTGATAAAGATGTACGTATCAGCGATGCCTTGACCTTCTTGGCAGGTGACCGTCAGCACCTCGAAGAAGCTTGGCCGGGCGACATTATTGGTCTACATAACCACGGGACGATTCAAATTGGCGATACCTTCACTTCGGGTGAAAAGTTGCAATTTACAGGGATTCCGCACTTCGCACCTGAAATGTTCCGTCGTGTACGCTTGAAAGACCCATTGAAGTCCAAACAGCTGCAAAAAGGCCTTAAAGAGCTTTCAGAAGAAGGTGCAACGCAAGTCTTTATGCCACAAAACAGCAATGATTTAATCGTAGGTGCTGTTGGTGTGCTACAGTTTGAAGTCGTCGCCTATCGCCTGAAAGAAGAATACAAAGTCGATTGTATTTACGAGCCTGTCAGCATCAACACGGTACGCTGGGTGTCTTGTGCCGATGAGAAAAAGTTTAACGAATTTAAGAAAAAAGCCCACGATCAGTTGTCTGTCGATGGTGGTGGTCACTTAACTTATCTTGCGCCAAGCCGTGTGAATTTACAGTTAATGCAAGAGCGTTACCCTGACATTGAGTTTAGAAACACGCGCGAGCACTAAGCCGTTGCTAATGTTTGATCTGGCAGGTGCGATCAGCGTAGCGTAGATGAATGTTCAGCGTTGCTAAAAGTTTCAAAATTAAAACAGCTTCTTTAGGAAGCTGTTTTATTATGGGGGCGGTAAAAGATTAAAGATTATTTTTGATAAGTGAATTGGGGAAATCATGCAGCAAAAATCGGTTTATCTGGGTGCAATTTTGAGCGGGATGGTTTTGCTTAGCGCCTGTGACTCATCTAAACAAGATCAAAACTCAGATGAGCAAACGTCTATTTTTCAGAAAGATCAAGCGGATGTTTTACCGTATTTGAATATCAAGCAACAGGCAGCAGAAATTGCCTTGCCATTTTGTGAAAATAAAAACTGCATTGAATTAGAGGTACAAACTTTAAATACCCAAGATACATGGCTCAACAGTTGGATTGCAAAAAATCAGGCCATGGTGATTCAAGATCAAATTGGCTTAAAACAAAACATGAGTTTGCAGCAAGCCGTAGATGCCTATGTGAAAAAATCCGATGCTTGGCAGGCACAATTAGATCAAAATAAAGCTTATGAATTGGCGATGTACACCCGTATGGCATATCAACGCAATCAATATGTTTTGTTGCAAGTCGGGGTAGATAGCAAACAGGAAGGCACGCAGGTCAAAGAACGCTATTATTTCTTTGTGGCAGATCGGAAGCAGCAAAAAGCCTTGTCTGTTTTAGATGTGATTGATGCCAAACAACAAACCCGTATGAATACTTTTGTACAGCAGGCCTATCAGGATTGGCTCAAAACACAAAGCAGTGACGTGCAGAAAGCAGCACCTGCCAAATTATACTGGGGGCAGGCAGATTGGTTTTTTGATGATCAGGGCTTAGGATTGCATTATCGCACCCATGAAATTGTCAAAGATGGCACGCAGTTAGATATTTACCTAAGCAAAGCACAAACACAACAAGTTTTAAAAGCAGACATCTATCCATCTATGTTTTAGTAGGTGAGTACGGTGACAAGCAAAAATAGATGAAATCAAGGTTGGATCCATGTTGAAAAATAAAAGTATTTTGGCGATCAGTATTTTAATTACAACGCTAGGGATTACTGCATGTCAGCCAAAGAAAACCGAACCAGAAACAGTCGAGCCAGAGCAGACGCAGGCGGAACAACAAAGCTTAAAACTGGTCGGGGATACTGAAAAACTGAATTTGTCGTTGCCTAAATGTGAAGGGAATAACTGCCCTGAAATTTCAATTGAGCGTTTGAATAGTAATCAGGCCTTTATCGACCATTTTATTGATCAGAAAATTATTCAAGAATTGGCACAAATTTTAGAAATTGCACCACAGCAGGCGGCTTCTGAGGCTATAGCAGTTGAGAATGCAGCCAGTGAAAATACAGCAGCCAGTGCTGCAGATGCACCTGCCAGCAACCCCACTGCAGCAGCCATTGCACAAGTGGAAACTTTGGCGCAAAAATTAGAAAAACAAACTGTGCCTTATGTGCAAAGCTTTTTGGTACTTGATCAGGAACTGAAAGCTTTAAGCTCAAATCATAAAATCAGTTTGATGATTAAGCCTAAAATTTTGAATGCAGATCAGCCTTTGGCAACCGTGGTACTGAATAGCAGTAGTTATTTGGGCGGAGCGCATGGTGCATCGGCACAGCAATACTATAATTTTGATTTAGAACAGAAAAAATTAGTATTGTTAAATGACATTCTGTTAGAGAAGCAGCGTCCACAATTGGAGCGCAAAGCCTACGAAGCATTTAAACAATGGGTCATCACATCTGAACTTTCCACCAATGTGCAAGAATATGAACAAGCGTGGAAATTTAAGCTGTCGGAAAATTACTATTTAGGTCAACAGGGTTTAATTCTGCAATACGCAGAATATGAAATAGGCCCTTATGTCGTTGGTTTACCGCGTTTAACCATTCCGTATGCAGAACTGCAGGGGATTTTAAAAGCTGCGTATTTGCCTGTAACAGAAGCAGCCTCTGAAGCAACCGCAAAATCTGCCGAAGCCAGTGCAGTAAACACAACCAAAGCGAAATCTTAATATGAGCATTGCGCTGTTTGATACACATACCCATTTTGATGTACCTGATTTTGACTCAGATCGGGAGCAATTGGCGTATGCGGCCAAGGCAGCAGGCGTAGAACATTTGGTACTGATTGGCTTTGTACAATCACGTTTTCAAGATTTAATCTCTACACAACAGTTTTTAAACCAACTTGAGCATGTGCCACAAAGTCATCTTGCACCAGGCTTGCATCCTTTTTATATCGAACAACATCAAGACCAACATTTACAAGATTTAGAACATTTTTTGCAACAACAGCATTGTGTCGCGGTGGGTGAAATTGGCTTAGACACTTTTTTGGTTGAACATAAACAGCCTGAAGCGTTTCAAAAGCAGCAAGATTTTTTTGCCGCGCAATTGGAAATCGCACGCCATCGACAAAAACCTGTACTGCTACATATTCGTAAGGCCCATGCCGAAACCTTAAAAACACTCAAACAGCAACAATTTCAGTTTGGTGGCATTGCACATGCTTTTAGCGGTGGGGTGGAAGAAGCCAAAGCACTGATCAAATTGGGTTTTAAAATTGGTGTGACAGGGCAGATTACCAATCCCAATGCAAAAAAACTGCGCCGTGTTGTGCAGGAAATTGGTGCTGAACATTTGGTTTTGGAAACCGACTGTCCCGATATGACGCCTTTATGTTGTCAGACAGATACTCAATCACGAACCCGAAATACCCCTGCGAACCTGATTTATGTGCTTGAAGGTTTGGCGGATTGTTTAGATATTGCACCGCAGACTTTAGCCGCACAGCTTTGGCAGAATAGTGTTCAAGTATTAGACCTGCCTAAACTTTAGATGAAACAACACGAAGTCTGCGAAACGCAGTAAAATGCCCACACTTTGAAATTAAATTTGATTGCAGCATGACAGATCTTCTTCAAGATGATGAATATGAACGCCGTTTTGCAGGTGTGGCCAAAATTTATGGCGACAGTGCTTTTCAGCATTATGCCCAAAGTCATGTCATGGTGATAGGAATTGGCGGTGTCGGCTCTTGGGCGGTTGAGGCGTTGGCACGTACGGGTATCGGCGAGCTGACATTGGTGGATATGGATGTGGTCGCAGCATCTAACATTAACCGTCAATTGCCTGCCATGAGCTCAACCTTGGGGCATGAAAAAATTAATGTCATGGCAGAGCGTTGTCGCGCCATTAATCCACGTATCAAAATTAATTTGGTCGATGATTACCTCAGTCCAGATAACGTCAAAGCGTTATTGGCGACTGCACCTGATTTGATTTTAGATTGCATTGATGACGTAAAAGCTAAACTAGCGTTGATGCTGCATTGTCGTTTTAACAAGATTCCACTGATTGTTTCGGGTGGTGCAGGTGGCAAACTTGATCCGTTGAAAATTCGAGTGGCAGATTTATCTAAAACCGAACAAGACCCAATGTTGGCCAAATTGCGCGCCCAATTACGCAGCAAAGGTATTTGTAAAAAGCCAAAAGAAAAGTTTGGGATTACCTGTGTGTATTCCATCGACAATCCATTTTCTAGTGCCGATGTATGCCCAAGCGCAGGCTTGCGCTGTGGCGGCTATGGTTCGGCGGTGGTGGTCACGTCCAGTTTTGCGATGGTAGCTGTGGCAGAAGTGTTGAAAAAGTTAGATGCCTTACAGGCTAAAAATACATAAATCAAAGCCATGCGAGGCATGGCTTATAAAAAAGTTCTTTGATTTTGCACATCGCCAATGACTTTATTCAGTAGGTCGTTGTAGCTGCTGCTCTTTTAAATAGTCTTCCGTACGCAGCATTGCTGCTTGAATATTGACCAATGCTTGCTCTACATCTGCAAATGTTTTGGCATTGCCGCCACTTAGTGCCTGACGCCATTTACGTGCACCTGGCAGGTTTTGGAATAAACCTAAAATATGGCGGGTAATGACAGAAAGTGGTGCACCTTGTTGTAGACGTTGTTCAATATACGGCAACATGCGCTGCATAATTTCAAAACGGTCAGGTAATTCTAGCCCCCATAATTGCCCAAGCTCTGCCAGTAAATAAGGGTTGTGATAGGCTTCACGACCAATCATCACCCCATCGACATGCTTGAGGTGTTGTTGGGTTTCGGCAAACGTTTTAATTCCACCATTAATTTCAATCAACAATTCAGGGCGGTCATGTTTTAAACGATACACATCCTCATAACGCAGAGGCGGAACTTCGCGGTTTTCTTTAGGGGATAAACCTTGTAATAAGGCAATTCGGGCATGCACGATAAAGTTATTGCAACCTGTTTGAGCCACAGTATCCACAAAATGCAGCATCTCTGCATAAGAGTGCATGTCGTCAATCCCGATCCGATGTTTTACGGTCACAGGAATATCAACCGCTTGACGCATGGCGGCAATACACTCTGCCACCAAGTCTGGTTCTGCCATTAAACATGCGCCAATTTTATTGTTTTGTACTCGATCACTTGGGCAGCCAACGTTCAGGTTGATTTCATCATAACCCCAGTCTTGTGCCATTTTACTGCAGGTCGCAAGGTCTTTCGGATTTGAACCGCCCAACTGCAAGACAATAGGATGTTCTTCTTTGCTGTAATCTAAATGGCGCTTGGCATCACCAAATAAAATTGCGCCAGTGGTTACCATTTCAGTATACAGAATGATATTGGGGTTAAATAAACGTGCAAAAAAACGGTAATCGCGGGTAGTCCAATCCATCATCGGGGCAACACTGATTCTCGGAGATTGAGTGTTTTCAATGTTTTTGTTAATAGTCATTAAAAATCATACCTTTAATCTATATTCTGCAACCTGCGAGAATCTGTTTGAACCTGTGTTTAGGTGGGTGAATCCGTTTGCATTTACACCAAATTTTACACCATAATAGGAAAAATAGCTTTTGGTGTAAATTATGGGGTCAATTACAGCAAGGAAAGGTGCAGATGGTAAAGTTAACTATCGTGCTGCGATTCGAATCACTCGAAAGGGCTTTCCTGCTTTTTCTGAAAGTAAAACATTTCACTCAAAGAAATTAGCTGAAAACTGGATTAAGAAACGAGAAGTCGAAATTCAAGAAAATCCTGATATTTTGCTTGGCAAAGAAAAGTTGATTGATCTGACCTTATCAGATGCCATAGATAAATATTTGGATGAAGTCGGGAGCGAGTACGGAAGGACGAAACGCTATTCTCTGCTCTTAATTAAGAAGCTACCAATTGCGCGCAATATTATCACAAAAATAAAATCAGTACATTTGGCCGAACATGTGGCTTTAAGGAAGGGTGGAATTCCGTACCTCGATCTTGAACCTATTGCGACTAGTACACTGCAACATGAGCTTTTACATATCAGAGGTGTTCTTTCTCATGCTGCTGTTATGTGGGAAATGGATATTGATTTAAATAGCTTTGATAAGGCTACTGCTCAGTTAAGAAAAACACGTCAAATATCCTCCAGTCAAAAAAGAGACCGACTGCCTTCAAGAGATGAATTGATTGCATTGACGAAGTATTTTGCAGAACGATGGAAGCTAAATCGTTATGGCTCTAAATACCCAATGCATTTGATTATGTGGTTTGCAATTTTCTCATGCAGACGTGAAGCTGAATTAACACGATTGTATCTTCAAGATTATGACCTACATCATTCAACGTGGAAAGTGCATGATCTAAAGAATCCGAATGGTTCTAAAGGCAATCACAAATCATTTGATGTACTTGATCCTTGTAAGGAACTGATCAAAAGATTAAAGCATTCAGAAGTTCGAGAACGGATGTTAAAACTTGGACATGATGAAAATTTACTATTACCGTTAAACCCTAAAAGTTTAGGCAAAGAGTTTAGAGAAGCTTGTAAAATGTTGGGGATTGAAGATTTACGATTTCATGACTTGAGGCATGAAGGCTGTACTCGATTAGCTGAACAGAGCATGACTATTCCCGAAATTCAGAAAGTAAGTTTGCATGATTCTTGGAGTAGTTTACAGCGATATGTATCAGTGAAGGCAAGAAGAGATGTTATACAATTTGAAGAGGTGCTACGCCTCATCGATGAAACGTAGCATAGTCTTTAGAAGCTTCTGAATACTTTTTGTCTAAAATATCTGCTAAATCTTTTACGTGTACTAGAAATGGTGCACGTTTACTCTGATCTATTTTAAATACAGAGAAAGGGAATTCTTGATTATTCGCCTTTCTCAATGCTTCGGCTTTACTAAGATGAGGATAATAGTCAGAAACTATAGTCATTAGTTCTACTGTCATAGAGCGATATTTCATAAATAAGTAATCGGATGTGGAAATTTTTAAAGATATATTCATGATTAAAATTTAACAGTTATCTTGATGAATTTAGTTTAGTATCCTGAAAATAGTAAAAGTAGATTGGTGCTAGCTTTTAAAAATATAGTAGTATTATGCTATGTAATTATCTGTATTTTAATACATTATGATTGATAAAAAATTATCAAGCTTAGAGCAGCTTGAGCAGGATATATGGTTAAACTTTTGTTACTACTATCAGTGTGAATTGGATAATGAATTAATAGAAACGGAGAATCAATCATATATTGATCAAAAAGAAAAAATCATAAAAAGAATGCAGCAGAATGATTTTCCATTGAGTGAGCAGTCAGCTTTTCATTTAGAAATGATGGGGGATGTGGTTTCAATCCCTTTCAAGCCATTCCAGATTGCACAGCTTTTAATGCAGATAAATACATTAAGACTTGAGGTGAATAACTTGCCTGCCAAAATTTTCCAAAGGCAATATTCAGATATTTTAATTGCTTATGTGCAAATGCTTGGTGGGGTGGAGTTTATTCAGAACCGTACACTTGCCAAAAGTGCAAAGGCAATTATTGCAGTCAAAGCTCGTTACGACAAGCATTTGTATCCAAGACGGGAAATTTTATATCGCACTTTAAGAGAGCAGGTGGCGCGTCGTGGCAAATGGGATAATTTGAATCAAGCAGTTAATTTTGTGCTTAATGATCTAGTCAAAGCTTTTGAGGCTTACGATATTGAATGGCTTCAGTCTGAACTTGTGCTTAAGCAAAAAACGCTCAGTGAATTAGAGCAGGAGAGTAAGCGGTTGTATGCTAAAGCTCAGTCAGATGGCGTGCGAAGAAAGCCAGCATCAATTACGAAAAAAATAGAAAAATTACAGCTAGAACTTAACAATTTTAATCAGATACTGAAAGCAAAATATCCTTCTAAAGAGATGGAAAAGTTTGGGTATAAGATGCCTTACAGTGGTGGATACATTGCTGAAACCATCATTCATGAGCTCCGAACTCAGCCTACTATCTTGTCGGAAATAATACTTTGATCAATTCTAAGTATTTTTTTTGAATGGATTAAATAGATCTTCACGTAAATGTGAATGTTCAGTATTAGTTTTTATGGAGGGGATTTCTGTATCAGGATTTTCTTCAGGCAGGTTCTCAGAGACAGAACTTTTATGTGATGTTGGATGCTCTTTTGCATAACCTGAAAATCTAGGAAGTATTTTAGTATTTTCATGAAAGTCTTGGCTGGTATTTATATTAAGTGGGATTATGTCATCAGAGGCTGGTTTTAAAGATGCTTTGATGTTGAGTATTTTATCTTCAAGTCTAGATTTTAGCTCAGTAATGATTTCAGCTTGTGCTGCTTCTTTTTCAATTTTATCAAAAGACTCGTAGATGCTATCAATATCTTCTTTAGAGGAAATGTATTGATCAAGCATTTTCAGTTTTAGTGTAATAGCCACACATTGGTTGAATAAATACTCTTGAATTTGGTTGTCATAAGCTTGCTGCATTTTTAAGGTATTTTCTGACCGCTTTGTAAGTAATGCTTCATTACTTTTTGCCACTTTAAGTAGTTCTTGTAAATCTTCAACCTGCAATTTTAGTTTAAATTTGTCTTCATCAAAATTTTTAATCATATGCTCAAGTGTTGTAGAGGCATTTCCGTGTTCCAACTTTCTTTTGATGTTCTCTAACTTTAATTTGGTGTTCTTACTTATTCTTGCTTGCAAATGCCCCTTTGATTTGTGATTTTTCCAGTATTTAAACTCTCTGAATTTTTTTCGAATGATTTCATATAACCGTTTTGAAATGGTCATTACTTCCTTTGTGCTTAGTACAGCTACTTCAGCATATGGACCTAAATTATTGTGCCGAGTCACTGAAACATAAAATTCATTGGGATAATTTTTAAGCCACTCATTCTTATTTTGTAGTATGAATTCTTCTTTAAGCTCTCGATCATTTTGAATCCAGATATTAAGGTGCTCGTAGGGTCTTGCCATATTCTTGTCTGTAGGTAATTATTGACTTGATTGATATTAACTTAACATTAAATTAATGTTAAATAAAATTTTAAGTTAATATTAAAGCTAATATTAATAGTAGTGTCTTACGCTTGAGTGCTGACTTTTACTGGCTAGAGCCGTGGGCAAAATTAGGGGAAATAGAATGAATTCATCTGAATCTAAGATTGCATTTTTTTTGCTGATTCATGACTATTCACCGATTGCTTTAAGTCCTCAAGCAAGGTGGCTATTACTTAAACTCATAGCTGAACTGAAATTGGGAGAAGCTGTTCCATCCATAAAAAAAATGGCAACGACCTTTCATATCAATGAAAAAAAAATTAAGGAATGTATTACTGAGTTGGAAGCCCACAGAATTTTAATCCAAGGAAAAGATGGGCTAACTTCTGAAAAAAAGAGTTATATCGATTACAGCCTATTCTTAGCTTGTATGAATGCAAAAAAAATTAATCCACTGAAATTAGAACAGTGGTTTCGTCAAACAGCAAGAGCAGATAATTTCCCTCTTATAGGGCTTTTTCAAAATCTTGTTGAAAACAGACTAGATGATTTTTATATGCACCATTTTCAACATACGTCATCTAGATTGTCGGGGATCTTGGATTTTAAGTCCGCTTTAGTGCTTATGGTATTGGTTAGAAATAGTAATCAATATGGGATTACCAATAAGTGTGGAATACACGAATTAAAGCACAAAACAGGTATGTCTAAAGATGCAATTTTTAGATGCATCAAGATATTAGAGATTCAGGGAGTGATCAGAGTAAGAGTTGATGGTGTGCTATCCAGTAAAATTTTAAGAGTATCTAATCCATTTTATATGCTGAATTTATCTCATGAAATCTGGCAGGAAGAAGCAACCTATGGACGGTATTTTATAATTCAATATCCAGAACCACACTCCTTTGAGGTGCAGCAGGTTGCAAGTTTATTGCAATTTTTAGAGAGCAAAAAAGCTACATTAACAAATATTTTAACGATTAACGATGCTTATCAGGTTTTTGTAAACCTTTTCACAAGGATGCCAGACTTGATCGCTGCTACAAAGGGATTGACGATTGAGATGGTTAAGGAGGATTCTTCAATACCTGAACATGAACGGTTTGAATATCGATTTATAATACATCTGTTGTCACTTTTTCTTGAGATGCCAAATGCTCATGATAGCAGTCAATGGCTTAGAGATTTAATTGAGTTTTTCCCACAAAAAAATTCAAAGACACATTTGAATGGGGTAGTTTCTTTACTTGGATATCTTCAGTGCCATTTAGAACAATGGTGTGCCCAGATTTACAATAATCTGTCTAGAGCTCAGGCATTATCTAGATGTGGAGATTACGTAGATTTACATGATTTGAAAAAAATGTCAGGTAGCTTACAATTGAATGCTTTGTTGAAATTTGCTGAAGATAATTCATTTGAAACGTCTGATCGTATTGCTCGGAGTAGCAGTACTCTTTTATCAATGTTAGGTCTGATGATGACCTTGATCGCGAAGAATCAGCTTTATCCATTTTTAACGCATTTAGGCTTTAAAGAACAATTCAGTCAATTTTGTATTGTTCCTCGTCATGCGAAGCAAACACAATATATTTGTATTTTTATGCCATTTCCAAGTCAAGCCTCGAATCAATTTACCAAAATTACTTTAGATGAAAACCTTGCATTTGTATCTGAGCAAGAAATTTTGCAAGATGAAAGGCGTAATCATTTTTCTAGTGAATCCATTCAACCGAGCCTCAAAGAACTACAGGATTTTGGCTTACTGCCTAAGAGTTGTGTTGCTGTTGATCGCTTTAATATTTCTAAAAATAAAATTAAGGTTATGGCGTAACTTTAGCCTAAGCAAAATCCGATAGATTGGCGATTAGCGTTATGTAGATGAACGAACTTATCGAAACTACAGTGTAGAGTGCTTAGCAGGTAATATATATTATTATCTATAAGTAATATATATTAATAATATAAACAATATCTTATCTAGTTAAGTAAATACAATGAGTCATCTAACTCAGTATAGCCCATACCTAAATGGGCTATAGACAACGTATAAATTACAATGAGCTAAAACAATCTGAATTATCTCTATAGTATGTTCCAAAGTCTATGAGCATATTCAGCTAAGCAGGATGACCACAACATCCTGCTTTAGAATCAAGATCAGTAAAAAAATATATTCCTCACTTACATATGAACCTTATGTTTCAGTGAGAACCTAAATGTCCCAGAATAATCCATTAGTCAATGAATCCTCTATTCTTATTTCAATCGAAGATTTTTTAATCAGTACCTGTCATGAGCAATTCATTGATGATCATGATGAGTTCAAACGAGAATTATTAGAAGCGGTAGTACTGTTTAAGCAGATTTATAGATTTGATCTTAGCTATTCCAAAATCATACAGGTTTTTAAAAGGGTGATTAACCTTGTGGATTACATCATGGAAAGACTAGATTTTCATATTTATGCAGACATTCTACGGTTTGAACTAAATCATATATTTTATATACAAGGCATGATTCAGCATGAAATGAAAAGTGCTGTTCAAGATATTCATAAATTTAAATATCAAGAACGAAAAAATCAAATTGAATTAGAAGGTTACTTGAACAAAATACTCAATCATTATTCTAGGTTGCTTTTTGTACGAGTAGATGTAGGAATAATTAAAGAGCATCAAGAGAATTGGGGTGTTAAAGACTTTCATGGGGCTTTGGAAGTACTACGAAATAGAATGTCGAACAAAGATGCCCACTTTCGTGGTTTACAAGGGTGTGTTTGGGCATTCGAGCAAGGTGCAAAGAAGGGCTATCACTGCCATTTATTACTTATTTATGATGGCAATATGCGTGACGGCGATGAATGGTTAGGAGAGGAAGTAGGGAAGTACTGGCAACAATACATTACCAATAACCAAGGGTGCTATTTCAACTGTAACCGAAAAGAGAATAAAGAAAAGTTTGAGGTCAATGGTTTACTTGGGATAGGAATGATTCATAGAAATCAACCACAACAACTGGAGAATGCATTTCGAGCAGGTATGTATTTGGTGAATCCTAACAAAGTAGATCAACGTTTACGCGCTAAGACATCTCCTAACATGAGGACATTTGGGATCAGTCATTATGATGTGGATAGGCGTAGAAATATTATACAATGAGTTATTATCCTAAGAATTTTGATGATTATCAATTGCCAGAATTAGTTGGAATTAAAACAACTGAATGATGTGTTGAAAGCGTCAAGAGATGGCATAAATATAAATTAAATTCGATATTTAGCTGAATACTAAGGGTGGAAGGAGGGATGTTGCTACATCCCTTCACTACTATGTTGATGGAAGTTATTCTTTTGGAGGTAGAACTTTTCCACCTTTACTTGCAGGTGCAATCATAGATTTTACCCATTCCTGGGATAAAAACTTAGGTTTTTCTGAGGTTGAATGTAATGATACAAATTGATCTGGCTGAGTAATAGTATCAGTTGTGACCTTTGTTTGCTTTGGGGGCTTTAACGGTTTTGTGTAAGACATTGCTTGAATCGCATGTTGCTCGTTCACAATACCTCTGGCGACTTTATCTAATTTTCCTGTACGTGTTGCATGTCGGATTTGATGCTCTGTATAGCCATGCTTTGCACAAAAATCTGCAATTCGAATGTGTGTCATAATTTTAGAGCCATTTTGTATTTTTTTTATCGTACTGATTTTATATAACAAATCAATCATTAAATTGAATCATATTCCAAATTATTTCAGATACATAACATCCTAATGAGAATCATGAAGCTCTTTAGAGTACACATGAAAAATGAATATTAAGCCTGCCATCGTGCAGGCTTTTTTATGCCCAAAATTTAGGAGTCAAGTCATGAGCTTGAATTGTCCCTTTTGTCATTCAACCGACATCATGATTGTTGAAGCGAATGTGCAACAAGCAAATTCAACATTATCAAATCTTGCATCACCCGCAGCTTTAGGGGCCTTAGGCACAACCGTTGCGAAGTCTTTGAATTTGCCTCCCATCGTTGGAGGAATTGCAGGAACTGTACTCGGTGGTTTATTTAATTCTTTTACAGAACAAAGCACACCTCTGCAGCAAAGTTTGTGCTTCTGCCATAACTGCTACCAAAAGTTCCCCATTCAATATCTGAATTAAGAACAGATCCAATTTTTCAATATGATTTTAAAAAGGAATAAAACTATGGCACATCAACTTGAACAAATGGCTTATGTCGGTGAAACCCCTTGGCATGGACTAGGGAATCAACTGAGTCAAAATCAACCCATTGAAATCTGGGCACAACAGGCAGGTATGGACTGGCGGATTGAGTCTTCCAATGTGAGTTATATGGCACAGAATGAACGAGGACAAAGCATCATCATGCCGTATGAAGACCAGCGTGTACTGTACCGTTCTGATACTCATGCACCTTTGTCAGTAGTCAGTCAACGTTTTCAGGAAGTCCAACCTCGTGAGATCTTAGAGTTCTATCGTGATCTAACTGAACAATCAGGCTTTGAATTGGAAACCGCAGGCGTGCTTAAAGGTGGCAAGAAATTCTGGGCGTTAGCACGTACAGGTCAATCTACTGCACTTAAAGGCAAGGATGTCAGTAATGGCTACATTCTGTTGGCAACCGCTTGTGATGGCACCTTGGCAACTACGGCACAATTCACTTCCATTCGTGTTGTCTGCAACAACACCTTGGCGATTGCCTTACGTGGTCAGAACAGTAATGCAAGTGTAGTGAAAGTTCCGCATAGCACCAAGTTTGATGCAGATAAGGTCAAACAACAATTGGGCATTTCAGTACGTGCATGGGATGAACACATGTACGAAATGAAGCAGCTCAGTCAGCGTAGAGTCACCCAAGGAGAAGCAGCAGCTTTCTTTGATGCGGTGTTCAATAACACCAGCATGAGTGTGGCAGATCAGGAGGACAACATCATTCAGTTCTACCGTGATGTTGCGACTCAGGCGGCACATGCAAATACCAAGGAAAAAGCTGAACCTAATGCCAAGGCGATGACAAAAGCAATGGACATGTTTAATGGTCAGGGACGTGGTGCAGATTTGAGTTCGGCTAAAGGAACAGCCTATGGATTACTGTGTTCAATTACAGAATTTATTGATCATAAACGACGTGCCATGAGTACAGATCATCGACTCGATTCAGCTTGGTTTGGTGCAGGAGCAGCGATCAAACAACGTGGACTCGAACAGGCTTTGCGTATGGTTTCATAGCGTAGAAATTTGAGTTTCTTGCAATGGAAAGTTAGACCTATCTATATATATTTTAAATATAAAATTACATTTCAAAAAAATTAAACCACATCTTCGGGTGTGGTTTTTTTATGCCCTTTATTTGCCACCATCCATATAAAATGAGGAAGCAAGCTATGAATACAGCCATATTAAACCCATCCATTCAACAAGCCAGCAAACCCTTTAATGCCCCAAAACTATTTACAGCGAAACGCTTGGTCAATACCAAAAACATGACTCAATCTGAATGGCTTGAAGTCAGACGACAAGGTATTGGCAGTAGTGATTGTGCAGCAGCCTGTGGACTGAATCCCTATATGTCGATGTTGGAACTTTGGATGATCAAGACAGGACGAGTCAAACAATCGATTGAGGATGAAAGTTCAGGTGTCGCTCCACTCTATTGGGGCAAACAGCTTGAACCTTTGGTCGCTGAATACTACAGCATGCATACCAACAACAAAGTCCGTCGTATTAATGCCGTACTACAACATCCTGATGAGGATAAGCATTTTATGCTTGCCAATCTGGATTACTCAGTTGTGGGTAGTGATGAAGTTCAAATTCTGGAATGCAAAACAGCAGGAGAGTACGGCGCAAAACTTTGGCGAGAGGGTGTGCCTTTATATGTCTTGTGTCAGGTACAACATCAATTGGCAGTGACAGGCAAACGAGCAGCACATGTTTGTGTGCTGATTTGTGGTCATGAAACCAAAATCTTCAAAGTGACGCGCTCCGAATCCGTGATCAAACATATCATCAATGCGGAACGTTACTTCTGGGATTGTGTGGAAAAAGATATGCCACCTGATGCAGATGCCAGTGAGTCCGCAGCCAAAGCCATACAGCAGCTCTATCCACAACATATTCCGTTGACTGTTGAAGACTTGAGTCATAACGAACAAGCCAATCAATTGTTTGCTCAACTGATTCAAGAAAAGCATCACATTGAGCAGCATCAAAATAACTTTGATGAAACTAAGCATCAAATCCAGATGTTGATGAAGGATGCTGAACGAGCAACCTTTGCCACTGGTTCAGTGACGTGGAAGAAATCCAAAGACTCAATCGGTTTAGACAGCAAAGCCTTACTCAAACTTCACCCAGAAATGCTTGAGCAGTTTCCGCAAAACAAAGCAGGGACACGACGTTTTCAGATCTATACCGATGACTGAATCCATCACATCAATATTTCCAGTCTTCAAAAAAGCGCAAAAAACCACCCCCGACCTACCGACTCCCGAAGGAGCGGTAGGTCAACAATGGCGGTCTTTGCATTTCATCTGATCTTTAAACGGTTTTGTATTTGCTTACATAACAAAGGGTCAATAGTAAAATTTTATTTAGAGGAAAATTATCATGATTAAAGGTCTAGCGATCACACCACCGATCCTTGGACGTATCAGTATTGGTAAAGTCGTTGAAAAGAACGGTAAGCGACTGCCTGAAAAGGATGACCAATTCACCATTACCAGCCAAATCCAAAGCAAAGAGAGTGGTTGGATAAAACATCCACTGGATGATCAGCTTCGAGCGAATATTCTCAATCAAAAGTTACGCTCAATCCCGGTCAGAATGATCTTCAATGATCCTGACTTAAACCTACGTGCAGAATACAGCCTGTTTGACCGACAGACTGGAAGACCTATCTGTGTCGGTAATGGAGAAACCTGCCAGCGTTTAACCAATCAAGGGGTCGAGCAACATCCCTGCCCATCCCCTGATTTATGTCCATTGGCTCAAGGTGGCAACTGCAAACCTTATGGACGTTTACATGTGAACTTAGATGAATCGGATGAGTTTGGCACCTTCATCTTTAGAACTACAGGCTTTAATAGTATTCGGACTTTGGCTGCACGGCTGAGTTATTACCATGCAGCATCAAATGGCTTGTTGTCATGTCTACCCTTGCAGTTGATATTGCGGGGCAAGAGTACGACACAAAGTTATCGTCAGCCTGTGTATTACGTGGATCTGACTTTAAGAGAAGGGATTAGCTTGAATGAGGCGATTATTCAGGCGAAGCAAATTGATGAGCAGAGTAAGCAGGCGGGGTTTTATCAGGAGGCTTTAGACTTTACCGCAAGGAAGGGTTTTGCCAATGCACGGTTTGAAACGGATATAGAGGAAGGGTTAGATGTGCTGGAGGAATACTACCCTGAACAAGAACAAAACCGTTCGGTGGAGCAACAAGCTTCGCCTGAAGGGTTTGTGCAGGATATTCAGCAAGGGTTGCAGCGATCAGTCAGACCCGTCAATTAATCGATTGGTTGGAAAAGAGCAACTTTCTAGGTTGCTCTTTTTTTTACGACATTATAAGACGTAGCAGTTGTTAAAGGACTATATTCGCTATGGTTATCCCGTTAAAATGACAAGCCTTAATTAATCTCTATTTTTTTTGGTAAGTGCATGACTTTTAATAGGTCGCAGATATGCTAACTTAGCAACATTGTTTAACATTAAGTATAAAACCAAAGCGGTTGATCTTGGATTGAGGAAATAAAATGCATTCATTGGAACAAAAATTTCTAAATGACTTAGATGACAAGCTTTGGAAAGCCGCCGATAAATTACGCAGTAGTCTGGATGCTGCTAACTATAAGCATATTGTTTTAGGGCTGATTTTCTTAAAGTACGTTTCTGATGCCTTTGATGAACGACAGTCTGAGCTCAAGACTTTATTCGCTCATCAAGATGACAACAATATCTACTACATGGCACGTGATCACTATGATAGCGATGAAGAATACCTACAGGCTATTGCTGACGAACTAGAAATACTGGATTACTACCAAGAAAAAAACGTATTTTGGGTGCCCAAAGCAGCACGTTGGTTAAGTATCCGCAATGCAGCAGCTTTACCAATTGGCTCAATCATTTGGCAGGATGAGCAAGGACAGGACGTGAAGTTACGCTCTGTATCTTGGTTGATTGATAATGCTTTTGATGAAATTGAAAAAGCCAATCCAAAACTAAAAGGTATTCTGAATCGTATTGGACAGTATCAGCTGGACAATGACAAGCTACTTGATCTGATCAATACTTTTTCTGACACCAGTTTTACTAATCCAGAATATAACGGTGAGCAACTCAGTCTGCACAGTAAAGACATTCTCGGGCATGTCTATGAATATTTTTTAGGGCAGTTTGCCTTGGCTGAAGGCAAGCAGGGTGGACAGTACTACACGCCTAAAAGCATCGTCACCTTAATCGTTGAAATGTTGCAGCCTTATAAAGGGCGAGTGTATGACCCTGCAATGGGTTCAGGTGGATTCTTTGTATCCAGTGAAAAGTTCATTGAACAACATGCACAGGAAAAGCATTACAAAGCATCAGAGCAGAAAAAGCATATTTCTATTTATGGTCAGGAGAGCAACCCGACCACATGGAAACTGGCCGCCATGAACATGGCGATTCGTGGGATTGATTTTAATTTTGGTAAAAAGAATGCAGACAGCTTTTTAGAGGATCAGCATCCAGACTTACGTGCTGACTTTGTCATGGCCAATCCGCCTTTTAATATCAAGGATTGGTGGCATGCTTCTCTAGAAAGTGATGTGCGTTGGAAGTATGGTACACCGCCACAAGGCAATGCTAACTTTGCTTGGATGCAGCACATGCTGCACCATCTATCACCTACGGGCAGTATGGCATTGTTACTTGCCAATGGTTCGATGAGTTCCAATACCAACAATGAAGGCGAGATTCGTAAAAACTTGATCGAAGCTGATCTGGTGGAATGTATTGTCGCGTTACCGGGACAACTGTTTACCAACACGCAAATTCCAGCTTGTATTTGGTTCTTGACCAAAGATAAAAAGAACGGCTTATCCTTGGATAAAAAGAAAGCCAACCGTGAAGGCAAGACGCTGTTCATCGATGCCCGTAATTTGGGCTACATGAAAGATCGCGTACTGCGTGACTTTACCGATGCAGATATTGCCAAAATCACCAATGCTTTACATGCTTGGCAACAAGGCGAAAATTTTGAAGGCGAAGCCTATCAAGATGAGAAAGGTTTTTGCTTCTCTGCTGAGTTAAAAGATATACAAAAGCACGACTATGTATTGACTCCAGGACGTTATGTGGGTGCAGTCGAGCAGGAAGATGATGGCGAGCCATTCGCTGAGAAAATGCTGCGTTTGACCGCTCAGCTCAAAGAACAATTTGCTGAAAGTGCGGTCTTGGAAAGTGAGATTAAAAAGAATCTAAAAGGCTTGGGTTATGAGTTCTGATCATCCTTTATTGCAAGAAATTCAGAAGGGTGAAAGTCAAACCCTTGAATTTAAAGAGCAGTTACCGAAAGGGCAACAGGTCGCAAAGACCCTGATTGCTTTTGCCAATACCAGTGGTGGTAAATTGGTAGTGGGTGTAAGTGATGATCGCCAACTCGTAGGTATTCAAGATGATATTTTTGAGCTGCAAGATCAGATCACTTCGATGATCAATGAACTGTGTATGCCAAACATTCTGCCGTATATCTATATCGAGAATATCCAAGGCATAGAGTTGCTGGTGATTGAAGTCAGCCGTGGTTCGTTATTGCCTTATTATCTCAAGCCACAAGGCAAGGCACAGGGAACGTATATCCGTTTAGGTGCAAGTAATCGTGTGGCATCGCCTGAGTATATCCAGCAACTTGAATTGCAGCGTCTGAACCAGACTTTTGATGAGCAGCCGAATCCGCAATACAGTTTAGATGATATTGATTTACAGCCGTTGCAGAAAGCCTTTGCTGAGGTGGGTAAAGAGCTGTCTTTGCAGAAAATGCGGAATCTCAAATTGATCATTCAGCAAAATGGACAGGATTACCCAAGTCATGGGTTACTCATTTTGTTGGGGCTTTATGAGCAGGTTGAGATTAAATGTAGCCGCTTTAAAGGCACGACCATGACGGTGTTTTTGGATAAAAAAGAATACCGTGGAGACTTGTTTAGCCAGTTGAAGCAAACAGAGCAATTCATCAAGAATCATCTGCATCTACGTGCTGAAATTTTAGGGTTACAACGTTCAGAAAGCTATGAGATCCCTATTCCTGCTATTCGTGAAGCCTTGGTGAATGCAGTGCTGCACCGTGATTATAGCAATGCAGGGCGTGATATTAAGGTCGGCATTTATGATGACATTCTGAATATCGTATCCCCGGGTGGCTTGCCCAATGGTCTGACTGAAGAAGATTTGGCTCAAGGTCGTTCTGAGATCCGTAATCGTGTCTTGGCGCGGGTATTTAAAGAGTTAGGTTATATCGAGCAGTGGGGCAGTGGTATTGCGCGGATCAAAGATCTTTGTTTGAAGGCAGGCAATGTCGAACCTCAACTGAAAGCCCAAGGAGATTTTGTCGATTGGGAGTTTTACCGTCCTTCGACTGAGCAAGCAGGTGGCTCAATCGGTGGCTCAATCGGTGGCTCAATCCAAGAAGATATGCTGACAGATCGGCACAAAGAGATTTTAGTTTTAATTCAACAGAACCCAAAAGTTTCCTATCGTTCTATGGCAGAGCAGCTTGGTATTAATGAGTCAGCGGTGAAAAAGCATTTGAACAACTTAAAAGATGCAGGTTGGCTTGAGCGTGTCGGTGGAACACGTGGCTATTGGGCAATTCAGAAAGAGTTTTTGGTAGGAAAATAATGTCAAGTAATAAAGTTCGTTTGGGTGACCTAATAGAGGTACTAACCGATTATCATGCCAATGGTGCTTATAAGAAGCTTAAAGAAAATGTAGAACTATTGGATGATGAAGATTATGCCTTGATGGTAAGGACAACAAATTTTGAAAATAATGATTTTAATGATTCTGTAAAATATATTAATGAGCATGCATACAATTTTCTTGAAAAATCGAAGGTTTATCCGAATGACTTAATCATGAATAAAATTGCAAATGCAGGATCAATATATTTAATGCCTGATTTGCAGCGACCAGTGTCATTGGCTATGAACTTATTTTTAATCAGAATTAATGAAAAGTTAGCCAATCCTGTTTATGTTTATTTATATTTAAAAATTAATGAACAGTATGTTAAACAGTTTGCGAATGGATCTGTTACTAAAACTATTACTAAAGAAGCTGTTAGGAATTTAGAAATATTTATTCCTTCACGAGCTGAGCAAGATGCTATTGTCCAACAATATATAGCATTAGATAATAAAATTAAATTAAATTTAAAAATTAACCAAACTTTAGAATCTATTGCCCAAGCCCTCTTTAAAAGTTGGTTTATCGACTTTGACCCTGTCCGTGCCAAAATTGCAGCTAAGCAGGAACGTAAAGACCCTGAGCTTGCTGCTATGTGTATCGTTAGCGGTAAAAGTGAAGCTGAACTTCAGCAAATACCTGAAGAAGATTTTGCTGAGTTACAAGCGACGGCTGCACTGTTTCCTGATGAGTTGGTAGAAAGTGAGTTAGGGGAAGTACCGAGGGGGTGGGAGGTTAAACCTTTAGATAAGATTGCCAATTATTTGAATGGATTAGCTTTACAGAAGTTTCGACCTGAAAATGAATATGATTTTTTACCTATTGTCAAAATTGCACAATTAAAATCAGGTGTAGCTACAATAGAAGAAAAGGCATCACCTAATATTGATCGTAAATTTATAATTGAAAATGGTGATGTTATTTTCTCATGGTCAGGGTCTTTGATGGTTGATATTTGGTGTGGTGGCAAGGCTGCATTAAATCAGCATTTATTTAAAGTTACATCAAATGACTATCATAAATGGCTTTATTATTTTTATACAAAACATCATTTAGCTGAATTTCAGCGCATTGCACAGGCAAAGGCCGTGACAATGGGTCATATTAAGCGAGAACATTTATCACAAGCTTTATGCTGTATTGCTAGTAATGAACTATTGGAAATTAGTAATATCTTTATTGGCGATTTTTTACAAAAACTAATTGAATTACGTCTAGAAAATAATAATCTCAAGCAGCTTCGAGATACCTTATTGCCAAAATTATTGTCGGGTGAGGTAAGTGTGGAAGATATTAAACAGCAACAGGATTGAGCGTAAATGACTGATCAACAGCAAGTACGACAAGGTATATCGCTTTACCGTTTTGAACCCGACGACTGTAAACGATTGATACAATTGCAAGAAAATAAAATTTTTATTTCTAATCCAAATAACTTTAATGATCCTTTGGACTTACGTTTGTCACTGGATGATAGGACATTCAACTCATTTGATGAAGATAACTTTAAAAAATTAGTAAAGTTTATATACGATGAAAAACTAATAGATGATTTTTATATATTGGATGATGATATTAAAAGAAAAATTTCCGATTGGCATCAAGAATTGGATTATTTTTTAGGGTTAAAAGATTTGGCTGACCTCATAAAAAAAAGAATACTGTCTTTTGGCGTACAGTGTTTTTCTTTGGATTTTAATATTCCTTTACAATGGTCACATTACAGTAAGGCTCATAAAGGTTTTTGTATTGAATATAATTTTAGGCCGATAGACCTTGTGAGTAATAAGCAAAATAATTTCGCATATTATCACGTTAGTTATACTAATAAATTGCCCAAAGTTTGTATTTCCGAGGTGTTGCTAACCCCACGTCAGGCAATGGAAAAATTACTAGCAACTAAGACTCTTGAATGGACCTACGAGCAAGAAATTAGAATAGTGCATTTTGAAAAACAGGGGCAATTAATTGATATGCCACAAGGATTGAGCATTAAGAGTTTAACCGCTGGGGAGAATATGTGTGAAGGTCATTTAAATTTGCTAAAAAAAGTAGGTGAAAAGTTAAACGTTCCTGTATATCAAATGAAACGTAATTATCGAGATGAGTTTGAGTCTTTGTGGAGTCGTAAAGAATTATAAAAACTTCAATTACTTATATTTTTCTTAAAAGCGTCTAGTGTTTAATGGGTATTAAAGAATGAACGAAACACAACTTGAAAATCTCTGCCTCGATTGGTTCTCTGAAAATGGCTGGGAAGTCGTTCATGGTATTGATATTGCGCCTGACAGCAGTAATCCCCTACGCAAAGACTACAAACAGATTTTGTTGGAAGCTGACGTTCAGGCCGCCTTTGAACGCTTGAATCCGCATTTACCTGTAAGCTGTTTTGAGCAAGTTTTATTGAAGCTCAGTAAACCTGAGAGTCTGGACTTAGTGACCAATAACCGTGCCTTCCATCGTATGTTGTTGGAGGGTGTACCTGTTACGTATAAGAAACAGGACGATTGGGTACACGACCATGCCTTCTTGGTGGATTTCAACCATGTGCATCAAAACCGATTTGTGGCGATTAATCAATTTACTATTCTAGGTACTAAACAACCTCGACGTCCTGATATCATTTGCTTTATCAACGGTATTCCGTTTGCTGTGTTGGAACTAAAAAGCCCAACCGATGAAAATGCAGATATATGGGATGCCTTTAACCAGTTGCAAACCTATAAAGAAGAAATCTCGGATTTATTTGTTTATAACGAAGCCTTGGTAGTTGGTGATGGCGTAACAGCACGTGTAGGCTCACTCACAGCGAATCAGGAACGCTTTTTGCCGTGGCGTACGATCAAAAATGAAGATGATAAACCTGCTTTAGAGTGGGAGCTAGAAACAGTTGTTCGGGGCTTCTTTGACCGAGAACTGTTTTTAGATTACATCCGATTCTTTGTGTTATTTGAAACAGATGGCGAAAAGACCATTAAGAAAATTGCAGGCTACCATCAGTTTCATGCGGTTAGGGAAGCGGTACAAGCGACCATTGCAGCAGCCAATCCGAATGGGGATAAGAAAGCAGGTGTTGTTTGGCATACCCAAGGCTCGGGTAAAAGTATCTCCATGTGTTGCTATGCAGGCAAGCTTTTACAGCAGCCCGCTATGCACAACCCAACCTTGTTAATCGTGACTGACCGTAATGACTTGGATGGACAACTCTTTGAAACTTTTAGCAATGCTCAAGAATTATTAAAGCAAACGCCAGTACAAGCCAATAACCGCGATGAGCTAAGACAGCTTTTGGCTGAGCGTGAGTCTGGTGGCATTATCTTTACCACGGTACAAAAGTTTGCATTACTGGAAGGTGAGACTGAGCATCCATTATTAAATGGACGCCACAATATTGTGGTGATGTCAGATGAAGCACATCGTAGCCAATATGGTTTGAAAGCAAAACTAGGTAATGATGGCACATACAAGTTCGGCTATGCCAAGCACATGCGCGATGCTTTAAAGAATGCTGCTTTTATTGGCTTTACTGGAACCCCTATTTCGAGTGAGGATAAAGATACCCGAGCTGTCTTTGGCGACTATGTCTCCATCTATGATATTCAGGATGCCGTCGATGATGGTGCAACCGTCCCAATCTACTACGAATCACGCTTGGCAAAGCTAGATATTAATCAGGCTGAAATCGAAGAGTTATCTGATCAAGTCGATGAGGTTGTAGAGGATGAAGAAGATGTTGGTAACCGAGAAAAGACTAAGAGCGAATGGAGTCGACTAGAAAAGCTGGTGGGTGCCACACCACGGCTGAAACAGATTGCTGCGGATTTAGTCGCACACTTTGAAGCCCGTACTGAAGCCACGGCGGGTAAAGGCATGATTGTGACCATGAGCCGCGAAATCTGTGTCCACCTTTACAATGAGATTATTGCCTTACGTCCAGATTGGCATGACCCTGATCCTGAAAAAGGCAAAATCAAAATTGTGATGACAGGTTCAGCTTCAGATAAACCATTGTTACAGCCACACATTTATAACAAGCAAGTCAAAAAACGTCTTGAGAAACGCTTTAAAGATGTGAATGATCCTTTGCAGTTAGTGATCGTGCGCGATATGTGGCTTACAGGTTTTGATGCACCATGCACGCATACCATGTATATCGACAAACCGATGAAGGGGCACAACCTCATGCAGGCCATTGCACGTGTGAACCGTGTCTTTAAAGATAAGCAGGGTGGACTAGTTGTTGACTATATCGGCATTGCTAATGAATTGAAGCAAGCCTTAAAAACCTATACCGATGCCAAAGGTAAAGGGGAACCAACATTACGTGCAGAAGAAGCTTATGCGGTTCTTGCTGAAAAGATGGATGCGATACGGGGAATGTTTGCCAAAACCAATGAACAGGTTGGCATGGATTTAAGTGCTTATGAAACTCAGGCACACCGACTGATTATCCCCGCAGCTAACTATGTGCTGAGCTTGAAGGATGGTAAAAAGCGTTTTCTTGATTTAGTCTTAGCAATCAATAAAGCCTTCTCTTTATGCAGCACCTTGGATGAAGCGAAGAACCTGCACAAAGAAATTGCCTTTTACTCAGCCATTAAAGCGGTCATTAGCAAGCATACCTCTGTAGATCGTAAACTGTCGCAAGCTGAAAAGGACAGTACGCTAAAACAGATTCTGGATAATGCTGTCATTGCTGATGGGGTAACAGATGTCTTTGCAATGTGTGGTTTGGATAAACCGAACATTGGCCTGCTATCAGATGAATTTTTGGAAGATGTGCGACAAATGCCATACCGTAACTTGGCCGTCGAACTGCTGGAAAAGTTACTAAATGATGGCATTAAGGCAAAGACGCGAAACAATGTGGTGCAGGAAAAACGCTTCTCTGACCGTTTGCAGGAAACCTTGAGGAAATACAATAACCGAGCGATTGAAACCTCTCAGGTCATTGAAGAACTCATTCAAATGGCAAAAGAATTTCAGGCAGAGATGCAGCGTGAAGCTTCACTTGGGTTAAATCCAGATGAAATCGCTTTCTATGATGCTTTGGCAAACAATGAAAGTGCGGTCAGAGAGCTTGGAGACGATACGCTGAAACAGATCGCACGAGAGATTACAGAGAAGCTACGGAAATCAACGACGGTCGATTGGCAGGTTCGGGATAGTGTGCGTGCTCAGCTGAAAATATTAGTACGTCGTACTTTGCAGCGTTGGAAGTACCCACCAGATAAAGCAGCTGAGGCGATTGAACTGGTCATGAAGCAGGCTGAGCAGTTGTCGAATGCTTGGACGAGGTAAGCCTTACTAAAGTTGGTAGTTTTAATTTTTTGTTGTAAATACTTATTTTTTTATGAATATTATTTTTTATTTTAAAATTCAGTGTGATCGTGTGATTAGAGGAGCCAATAATGCAATTTGTGGCTAATGGACCTGAAATTCCAGATGAATTATTACAGTCACATGAAGAAGGCAAAGTGGTTTTTTTTTGTGGAGCAGGGATCTCATATCCTGCAGGATTGCCAGGGTTCGGTGGTCTTGTTGATAAAATCTATAAATCAATAGGAGATGTTCCATCAATCATAGAACAGCAAGCTAAAGATAAGGATCAATTCGATGCAGTTTTAGATTTACTGGAAAGAAGATTACCGGGCCAACGCTATGCTCTCCGAACTGCATTAAATAAATCATTAAAACCTAATTTAAGAAAAAAAGGTGCTATTGAAACGCATAAAGCACTTCTAACATTAGCCCATGATCGAAAAGGGGCTTTAAGATTAATAACGACTAACTTTGATACTCTCTTTGAAAATGCTGGGAAAAAAATTGGAATAAAATCATTAAATACATATTCGGCCCCAATGCTTCCTATACCGAAGAATAGTAAGTGGAATGGGCTAGTATATTTGCATGGACAATTACCCAAAAAATTAGATGAAGCATTACTTAATCGATTAGTTATTACTAGTGGTGATTTCGGGCTGGCTTATTTGACAGAAAGATGGGCAGCACGTTTTGTAAGTGAATTGTTTAGAAACTACATTGTTTGTTTTGTAGGTTATAGTATTAATGATCCTGTTTTAAGATACATGATGGATGCTCTAGCTGCGGATAGAATGTTGGGTGAGACTACACCGATAGCATGGGCTTTCGCAGAATCAAATCCTAGTGAAATTGGCTATACTCAAACTGTATGGGAAGCAAAGGGTGTAAACCCTATAATTTATGAAGTACCTACAGGAACTAATGATCATTCAGCATTACATAACACTTTACGTGTTTGGTCTGAAACATACCGAGATGGTATTTCAGGAAAACAAAATATAGTTCTTAATAATGCTCTTGCAAAACCATCTGTCAGTACGCAACAAGATAATTTTGTCGGACGTATGTTATGGGCACTCTCTGATTCATCAGGTCTGCCAGCAAAAACCTTCGCTGAAATTAATCCTGTTCCACCTTTAGATTGGTTATTTGATGCCTTCTTAGATAGCAGATATAAACATAAAGATCTTTCACGTTTTGGAGTAGTTCCACTTAATGAGGAAGATAAAAAATTATCCTTCAGTTTAGTTAATAGGCCTACGCCTTATCAACTATCACCGAGAATGTCTTTACTTAAAAACTATTTAACACTGGGACAGTGGGATAATGTAATGTTTCAGTTAGCTCGTTGGTTATTGAAACATTTAAATGATACCAGATTGATTCTTTGGGTAGCAAAATATGCTGATGGTATTCATGATAGTTTCTCTCAGTTGCTAATTGGCTATTTAGATGATTTAAGCAGAAAACTTATTTCCGCAAATCAAGATGAAATAGACCAAATTTTAACTAATTCACCAATGGGTATTCCTGATCAATTTGCACAAAAATTATGGAGATTGATCATTAATGGAAGAGTGAAATCTCAATTAAGAGGTTTGAATCTTTATCAATGGAAGAGACAGTTCCTTTTAGATGGAATATCAACATCTTTACGCCTGAGTTTAAGAGAGCTCCTAACACCAAGAATATCATTAAAGGAGAAATTTTCATTTGAAAAGGAAGGAATACTAGATGAGCCCAAGGAGAGTCAGTTTGTAATAGATGTTGAAGTTACTCTAACTTCAGAATATGTACACTCAGAATTAGTCGAATTCAATAATTCAAAATGGAAGGAAGTGCTACCATTTTTACTTGAAGATTTTCAATTATTATTAAAGGATACATTAGATTTACTTTGCGAGTTGGGTAAAGCTGATCATACTTACGATATGTCTTATTGGCATTTACCATCAATAGAGCCTCATTGGCAAAATCGACACTTTCAAGATTGGGTTGCATTGATTGAGCTATTAAGAGATGCATGGATTGCTCTAAAAAAAATTGATTTTGCAAGATCTTCTATAGTTGCTCAATCATGGTTCCAGCAGCCATATCCTACATTCAAACGCCTAGCATTCTTTGCGGCATCTAAAGACTCTGTTAATCCACAGGTTTGGGTAGATTGGTTACTATTAGAAAACTCCTGGTGGTTGTGGTCTACTAATACTGGGAGAGAAGTTTATAGACTTTTAGTTTTACAAGGTAATAAGCTGGATGGAGAATTACAAGAATCTTTAGAAGAGGCTATTTTGAGAGGCCCACCTCGTAAAATGTTTAGAGAGGATATAGAAGAGGATAATTGGAATAATTTGGTAGCACATTCGATATGGCTCCATCTTTCTAAGTTAGAGTCATCTGGTCTCAAATTAGGTGAGAATGCGAAAGAAAAATTATTAGCAATAGGTGAACAATTTCCTGAATGGCGTGTTAGAAGAAATCAAAGAGATGAATTCTCTCATTGGATGAGCGGGACTGGAGATCCTGACTTCGATGATGAACAAGTTGTAGATATCGCTCCAACTAGAAGAAATAAAATTGTAGATTGGTTGATAAACTTTGACTCAAAAGAGTCACTTCATCATCAGGATAATTGGAATGAAGTATGTCGAAAACACCCAATGCAAGTACTATTCGCCTTAAAAGACTTGGCAAGTAACAACGTTTGGCCGAGCGATCGTTGGAGGACCGCTCTTCAAGTTTGGAGTGAGCGCCGATTAGTTAAGAGAACTTGGATGTATGGTGCCAGTTTTATACAAGCTATGCCCAGTACAGTAATAATTTCCATAATACATAGTTTGAGCCGTTGGATAGAGGCAGCATCTGAATTAACTGATTTGCATCGTGACATTTTCCTTAAGATATGCAATCAAATTTTAGAGCTAACTTTAGAAAATGAAGGTCCCTCAAATGATGATCAGCCAGTTTTCTCTGCGATTAATCACCCAGTCGGTCATGCTACATATACTTTGATAAATCTATGGTTTATAAAAAAACCTAATGATCATGATTTGCTTCCAGCGGATATAAAACCATTTTTTACTAAATTATGTGATGTAGAAAAAAGTATTTATAAGCACGGTCGAGTGTTGCTCGCATCACGATTAATTTCACTTTATAGGGTAGATAAGAAATGGACTGAAACGTATTTGTTGCCGTTGTTCGATTGGCAGAACCATGAGGCTAAAGGAGTATGGGAAGGCTTCTTATGGTCACCACGCTTATATGTACCTTTGATGGTGGATCTCAAGCAAGCATTTTTGAAAACTGTAAATCACTATAACCAGCTTGGTGAGCATAAACAACAGTATGCACGATTTCTAACATATGCGGCTCTTAACAATTTAGATGGATATACTAGTGAAGACTTTAGAGAAGTATTTACTAAATTACCGCAGGAAGCACTCAATGAGGCTGCAAGGGCATTATCGGATGCTATAAAAGGAAATGCAGAACAAAGTGAAGCATATTGGAAAAATAGAATTGCAGTCTTTTGGCAAGAAATATGGCCTAAAAATATAAGTTTAGCAACGGTAAATATTAGTGAGTCTGTCGCTAATATTATAATTTCATCTGGAGATGAGTTCCCAATTGCTCTTGAGAGTATGAGAGGTTGGTTGAAGCCTATTCAGTATCCTTTTCATTTATTAGAGGAAATGGTCAAGAATAAGCTATGTGAAAAATTTCCTATAGAGTCTTTAGATCTTCTATATTTAATCATTAAGAAAAATGATAACTATAGCGATAGATTGAAAGTTTGCTTGGAAGAAATTAGTAAATCTAACTTTGAATTAAAGGGAAATTATAAGTATTTAGAATTACTAAACCTTTAGAGCTTATTTGATAAAAGCGGCTATATATTTATCTTTAAATTTCACCATTATTTCCCATTCAAATAATGGTGGTTGAATATTTTTTGAACTTTTATTTTAAGAACTGCTAATTTTACACCTTTTTTACACCATAAATTATTTCTTGTAATTTATATTTATGATTTTTTTAGGTTATTTCATTTGATTTGTCCAATCCATCATCGGGGCAACCGAAATGCGAGGTTGTAAAGTTTGGATGGCACGTGTCATAACCCACCTGAATTGAAAAATAAAAGCACAAGACCGCGCATTATACGGGGTTTAAGTGAAAATCGACAATGTCCCCACTCCACATCCATTGGCATCAACTTTGCTTTGTTCGCTATGAACACAGCAGCGCAACGGTAGGTGCTAAAGCTGAACTGCTCAGTATTTGTATGCGTAGCCGTTTTTTAGTATGTTGAAAAGATAACGATAACGCAGCATAAGAGTGAGAATTAAATTTTGTTATTAGAAGAAATTTATCGAACTAAGAAAAATGAATTTTCAACGGCATTTAATTTACGCATGCAGCGCAGTTTAAGTTGGTGGAAAAAAGCCATTGAGTTTCATGATGATGTCGATATGCAATTTATGACAGCATGGGTGGCGTTGAGTGCTTTGTATGCGCAAGGTCAGACGGCAGAGCATACACAACAGACTTTGCAGCAATTTGTGCAGCGCATGTATCAAAAAGATGTCGATCAGCGCATGGCGAGAATCATTTGGGAAAAATATCCACAAAGTTTAGAGGTATTGCTGACCAATCCTTATTTGTATCAAAGTTTTTGGGATTGGCGTAATCAAAAAATGACTGAAGCTGAATGGCGTGCAGATTATGAGGCAGAAAAACAGCAGATTATGCAGGCATTGCACATTCATGATTCGGTCACAATTTTGGCATGTTTGTTTAAGCGCTTATTGACGTTACAGCAGCAACTTTTACAAGGTGGTGCAACTTATAACAGTGCAATCAACCGCAAACAACTCAGCCATGCCAATACTTTATTGTGTGCGTTGATGCCGTGTTTTATCCAAATTTTATTGGAAAATTTAGAAAATGTGGAGTTGAGTCAGCCATTTTACCCTGTGATGCAAATGTCTTAAGCGACTTGCTTGATTATAATAGCAGCGTTTAAGGCATGGCGGTGTGTTGACGTTGATGTTGCCAGTCGAGCAGGGCAAAGCTCATTGCGGCGGCAACAAAACACAAACCAACTAGGCAACTCCATAACCATCCACCGTGTTGCCATGCATAGATTCCCAAGGCAGAACCACAAGCACCGCCAGTAAAATAACTGGTCATATAAATTGAGTTAATCCGCGATTTGGCATCGGGGCGTAAGCGAAAAATTACGTTTTGGTTGCTGCTGTGTACGGTGGCAAGCCCAAGGTTAATTAAGCCAAAACCAAGAATATAGCTCCATAAGCTAAATTGTCCGTTGTATAGAAAGACCCAACTGATTGCCAATAGCGCCAAACCACCCCACGTCAGCGCTGTAACATAGCCACGATCTGCAATTTTCCCCACGTGTTTGGTCGAAAGAGCACCGAATACACCCACCATTGCCACAATGCCCACCATAAAGTCAGCTAAGCCAAAACTGGATTTGAGTAATACTGCAATGGTGGAAAACAACACGCTCATCGCTGCAAAAGCAAACGCACCGAGCAAGGCACGATAGACCAAACGACGTTCTTCTAAAATGAGTTTGCCCATAGACTGAAACACGGCCAAATAGCTGAGTTTGCTGGTTGAGATAAAGGGTAAGCGTGCTTTGAGTACCGCGGCAATGCAAAGCATCAGCACACCGCTAATCAGGTAAATCACTTTCCAATGGAATAAGTTGGACAGCAAACCTGCCAAACTGGTCGAAAGTAAAATACCGACCAATAAACCACTCATCAATAAACCGACCACTTCACCCATTTTTTCAGGTTTTACGGTCATGGTGGCAAAGGGAATTAAGACTTGTGCTGCAACTGAAAACAGCCCTGTGATAATCGTGCCAATCCATAGCATGCTTAAATTGCTGGAAAAGGCACATAAAAATAAGCCAATCGAGGCCAAAAACATCAATAAGGGAATGAATTTGGTTTTATTGACAATATCGCCCATGGGCACAATGAATAATAAACCCAGAGCATAAGACACTTGTGCAAAAGTCACTGTCAATGCCACTTGGGATTGCGGAATTTGGAAAGATTGATGAATCGAGTAAATCAGCGGTTGGCAATAATAATTCGCCCCCGCGCATAGACCACAGGCAATCGCCATCAACCAGAGCAGGGTTTTATCTTGGCCGATGTCTGGTGCAGTGTTCATAATTATCCTAAGATCAATGGCAAAAACGGAATTGCAGTAGCTCAAAGATTGAATCCAATATTCAACTTCATTAGTGGCAGGATGTCGTCTTTAACTTAATGAGAGAACTTGTTTTTGGACAAGGTAATCATCATCACGCCTACAATATTGAGCATGCAGCCGAACCATTGTATGCCATTTAGGTGTTCACCTAAAAATGCTGTGGCCAATAAAATTGTCAAGATGGGGCCAATTGAAGCAATCATGGCGGATTGTGCCGCACCTAAACGGGCGATACTGTGTGCCATGAGTAAGGTGGGCAAGACTGTGACAAATATCCCTAAAGCTATGCCATAGCCTAACACTTCTACAGGCAGTTGTTGTACCAGTCCCAGTGGATTCGGTGTGACCAAACTGTAATGCGTAAGCGTGCCGATGCAGGCAATACTTAAAGCCAGACCTGTAAAATTCCATGAACCAAAATGCTGAATCAGGCTTTTGGTCAGCAATAAATAGCCTGCAAAACACACTGCACTGGCGAACACCAAACTACTGCCTAACCAAAAATACGTGTCATGCGGAGTATTGCTCTGTTCCTGTAACATCACAATCACTGTTCCGCCATAACTCAGGGCAATTGCAAACAGACTCAACCAGCTAAGTTTCTGCCGATACATCACACTCGAAGCCAAGACGGTGAGTGTTGGGTATAAAAACAGAATAATGCGTTCTAATGAGGCACTAATGAACATCAGCCCTAAAAAATCCAACCAACTGGAAAAATAATAGCCCATCAAACCTGCAAAGATCAGCAGCAGCCAATTGCGTGTAGAGATGTTGCGGCTGTGGTGGCGATTGAGCCAACAAATCAGTAGGAAGAAAGGCAGGGCACTTGCCATGCGCAAAGCCATGAGTACGGTTGCATCGACCAACGGTGAAAGTGCATAAGCTTGTTTAATAAAAATGGCTTTGGTACTAAACAAAAAGGCTGCAAATAAGGCAAAGATGGAGCCCCATTGTGTGGCGTTAAGTCTGATCATGAAAAATGCTGTCGAGCAAGGTGGATGCAAGAAAAGTGACACATGCCGCGCACACAAATACAAGTTGTATGATGGATAAAGACAGATGCGACTGCATGAATAAAGCTGTGTGCTGTATTTGAGTAAGCATAGCCGATTTTATGCAGATGGTCTGCTTGAGATGGCATAAATTTTGTGAAAAGTAGAGTAAATGAGCTTTGCACGATAATGGTGCAAATTAGCTAAAAATATTGCAAAACAGAGAAAATCCATCATCAGACTAAATGACGCACAAAAAAAATGAAAAAAATAGCAGCACTTAACTTAGACCTGAGTTGAATAAATTCAAGCTTCTTTTAAAAGTTTTACTGTTTCAAATATTCGGTTTTACTCATAAGGCAAAGGTAGGTTTTTCTAAGGTTTTCAGATGCGCAAAACACTTCTAAATTGAACCATGTTGTGCGGTGTAAAAATTGTCAAAAAAGTCAATTTGGTGTTTAAGTTTTTGCTTTTAGCGCTTAAATGTATAGATATGCAATCTTTTAGCGCTAAGTCGGATTTTCCCAATTAAGTGAAATGCGTGTCAGAATGATCAATGCTTAATTCATTTAAATGTGGTCAACTGCAAGCTCAAAGCATCGCTTTTTTTCTTTTAGACACGTCAAATCGAAGTTTTGCTGAATAATTAGACTTATATTCAAGAAGCAAAACTTATCAATTATATCTCGCAACAATATTTTTATGAATCATCAGTTCAAAATATGGGTATTTATTAAATAAATATTGGGTGGTAATTTAAAAATGTTGCATTAGAATCCAAAAATTCAACAAAACTTATCCTGAGGGGAAAGCATCGTTATCCACGATGTTGACTTAAGAAAAACTAGCTTGAGGAACGCTCATGCAGATCGGAATTCCAACCGAAACTGTTGTCGGTGAAAATCGTGTCGCTGCGACGCCAGAAACAGTAAAGAAGTTGATTAGCGCGGGTCATAGCGTAGTCATTGAACGTGGTGCAGGCGTAAAAGCCGCTTATATCGACAGCGCTTATGAACAAGTAGGCGCGACCATGACAGATGATGCTTATCGCGGTAGCCAAATGATTTTGAAAGTTCGTGCCCCAAAGGGTGAAGAAATTCAAAAACTTGCACCGAACAGCACTGTGGTGGCGATGTTTGATCCTTACCGCAATACTGAATTAGACCAATTTGCTGCGGCTCAGGTGTCTGCATTTGCTTTAGAGCTTTTGCCACGTACCTTGTCGCGTGCGCAAAATATGGACGTGTTGTCATCACAAGCCAACTTGGCAGGTTATAAATCTGTGTTGTTGGCTGCAGCAGAATATCAACGCATGTTCCCAATGTTAATGACGGCAGCGGGTACTGTAAAACCTGCGCGTGTTGTGATCATGGGTGTGGGTGTTGCTGGTTTGCAAGCCATTGCAACAGCGAAGCGTTTAGGTGCTGTAGTCGAAGCAACTGACTTGCGTCCAACGGCAAAAGATCAGGTGGAATCTTTGGGTGGTAAGTGGTTAGACGTACCAATGTCTGAAGAAGAACAACAAAAAGCTGCCGATGCTGCCAAAAATGGTTATGGCTGGATGCCTGGTGAACAATACATTAAAGACCAAGCAGTGATTGTCGATAAAGCCGTTTCTAATGCGGATATCGTGATTACCACTGCGTTATTGCCGGGTCGTGATGCACCGCGTTTAATCAAAGCGGAAACTGTGGCAAAAATGAAGCCGGGTTCTGTGATTTTAGATATGGCAGTCGAAACGGGCGGTAACGTCGAAGGTTCACAATGCGGTGAAACTGTAGTGACTGCCAATGGTGTGAAAATTTTGGGTATTCCAAACATTCCATCGACTGTATCGACAGAAGCATCTGCACTATATGCGCGTAATGTGTTGAATTTTGTTGAAACATTATTTGATAACGACAAGAACTTCGCATTGAATCCTGAAGAAGAAATTCAGAAAGCGTTGCTGGTCACTCATAACGGTCAAGTGCTGTTAAAGCGTGGTTAAGGAGAATTCTCATGGTTGAAACAATTACGATTTTTGTCCTTGCCATCTTCGTAGGTTACTACGTGGTGTGGGGGGTAACACCTGCGTTACATACGCCATTAATGGCAGTAACCAATGCACTTTCTTCAATCATTATTGTAGGTGCGATGATTCAAACTGTTGGTCTACCAATCATGGGTGTAGAAGGCAGTGTCGATTTCCAAACCATTAATGTGGTGAGTGTACTGGGTGCGATTGCTGTGTTCTTGGCAAGCATCAATATTTTCGGTGGTTTTGCAGTGACTGCACGTATGCTGGAAATGTTCAAACCAAAAGCAAAGAAAAAAGAGGGCTAATGCATGGAATTTATTCGTGAATATGCAGACTGGTTCTATTTAATCGGGGCTGTGCTCTTTATCTTAACTTTACGTGGTTTGTCTGGGCCTAAAACTGCGATTGCGGGCAACCGTTACGGCATGATCGCAATGGCGATTGCAGTCTTGACTACATTCTTTGTGGCAGACAATCCAGTTGTGTGGATGATTCTGGCAGCTATGGCAGCAGGTGCGGTGGTGGGTATTGCCCGCGCACGTACGGTGCCAATGACTCAAATGCCTGAAACTGTAGCGTTAATGCACTCTTTAGTCGGTTTGGCTGCAGTTTTAATTGCGATTGCTGCGATTATTCATAACAACAAGTTAATCGAACTTGGTCCAGACTTGTTGGCTGCAAATGGCATTACTTTCCATGAAATGAGCAAAGTTCATTTATTTGAATTGTTTGTGGGCTGTTTCGTGGGGGCGATTACCTTTACTGCATCTGTTTTTGCATACGGTAAATTGGCGGCGAAGAAATGGGCAAAAACTATTTCGGGTGCATGGGTAAAACCTGTTCAGGCGTTAATTTTCCTTGCCATGCTTGGTTTTGGGATTCACTTCTTCCTGAGCGGCAACATGACTTCATTCTGGGCAATGACAGGTTTAGCATTGGCATTCGGGTGGGTATGGATTGCACCAGTGGGTGGTGGTGACATGCCAGTTGTGGTGTCATTGTTGAACTCGTTCTCAGGTTGGGCGGCAGCAGGTATTGGTTTCACACTTGAAAACAACATGCTGATTGTTGCAGGCTCATTGGTCGGTTCTTCAGGTGCGATTCTCTCTTACATCATGTGTAAAGCCATGAACCGTTCAATCATCAACGTATTGTTTGGTGGTGCGATGGGCGGTGCAGCAGCACCAACGGCAGCAGCGGGTGCGCAAGTGCAACGTAACTACCGTTCAGGTTCTGCTGATGATGCTGGCTTCTTGATGTCAAATGCAGACAGCGTAGTAATTGTACCGGGCTATGGTATGGCGCAAGGTCGTGCACAGAATGCGGTCAAAGAATTGGCCAACTTGTTAAAAGAGCAAGGTGTAACTGTTCGTTTTGCGATTCACCCAGTGGCAGGTCGTATGCCGGGTCACATGAACGTATTACTTGCAGAAGCAGACGTACCGTATGAAGACATCTTAGAAATGGACGAAATCAACTCAGATTTCCCTGCAACAGATGTGGTGTTGGTGATTGGTGCAAATGACGTAGTTAACCCTGCGGCAAAAGACGATCCAAACTCGCCAATTTACGGCATGCCAATTCTTGAAGCGCATAAAGCACGTACCATTATGGTCATCAAGCGCTCAATGGCAACAGGTTATGCGGGTCTAGACAACGACTTGTTCTATAACGACAAGACCATGATGATCTTTGGTGATGCCAAGAAAGTTGTGGAAGATATGACTAAATCAATCAACGGTACAGGTCACTAAGACACTGTTTCCAGATATGAAACCGCCTTCGGGCGGTTTTTTTTATGGCTGATGTAAAGTGGTTAATTGAGATCAGGCAGATTGAGTTCGGGCGAGTTTT
>NZ_JAYJLK010000009.1:0-78875 GCF_051948795.1 Acinetobacter sp. Lyrl_1 | reverse complement strand
CAATCACCGCATCTGCCTCTGCCACCACCATTTGCTGTGCTTCACTGTGGATTAAATAATGCATACGCATGGCACTATTACGCAATTCTTCTACCCGAACGCCAATTTTTAAAATATCAGGATAAACCACAGGACGTATATATTTGCACTGATTTGAGGCAATCACAGTCAAAACATCTTGCTGTAAAATTTTTAAATGGTCTAAATAATATAAACGCGCACTTTCAATACAACGGTAATAGATCACATTATTGACATGCCCAAAAGCATCCATATCTCCCCATGCAACACGCTGCTCAAAAACAATTGGATAATCTGCTAGTGTTAACACAACTCACCCTTAAATTTTAATTTCGACAAAATTAGAATTATTTTCAAAGATTAAATTTAACTGTTTTAATAATTCAGGCTGATCTTTTAAATTAGATTTAACTCTTAAATAACTCATTAATACGTGTTCAGGATATAAATCCAGTAATTGCTCGGCTTCTGAATAACGCGCTGTTGCTGTAAAAATATGCCATTTGGCAAAACTAAATACAGGTAATGCAGGGTATTTCTGTTCCCACAGATTTATTTGCTTTTCAATTTTGGCATAATCAGGTTGTTGTTTTAACAACTGCTGTTGGAACCATAAATAAAACACTTCCTGATTAAACTGTTCACTCAACATCTGTACCGCAAGACGTTCATGTTGTGCGGCCAAATCAGGCAGACGCGACAATAACTTCAACCACAACACCTGAATGGCATAAGACTGACTGAAAATCTGCTCACTTAAATCACTATAACGCTGCTGCAAAGCCTGTAAATTTTCTGCATCAGCCTGCTCAAATTGGGTTAATAACTCAGTCAGCCACTTTTGCTTGGTGTCTGCATCTAAATGCCCGTATTTGGTCGAACGTAAATAATGCCAAGGATATTGCGTGGCAAATTCGCCCCACAAGGCAATTAAACGTTTTTGATAAGCCGTTTTGACTTTAAATAACCACGGCGATAATTCGTGCTGATTCAAAAACTCTAAATGCGTCAAAGCTTGTTCAGGTTGTTGCTGCGCTAAATAAATTTCAATACGCTGTATTTCTGCCAACTCAAACGCCATGGCACTGCTTTGATTTAAGGCAGCCAACGCTTGCGGATATTGCTGTTGGATGGAGTGCATACGTGCTTCCATCACTCCTTTGAGCAAACCTGACTGGGCAAACACCTGTCGAATAAACTGGTGTTGATCTTCTGCAGCATCTAGCAACCAAATGACCGCCAATTGCTCATATGGATGCAGATTTTTAAAGTTAAATACTGTTTCAACCTTACGCTGTTCACGGCTAAAATAGCGCTTTAACAACAACCATAAAATTTGTAGCGAAACACTAATCGACAAGAAAAAGAACAACAACAACCAAATATTGGTTTGCAATTGCCATTCGCGCCAATACACATAAACATAGCCTGAACCATGCCCATAACTCAGTACGCTCAGCAAAGCGACCAGTACAATACTGACCACCACATAGGCGAGTAAAATCTGTTTCATTTATACCGCCCCCAATAAAGCACGTGTTTTTAAACTTGGCGTTGGAACGATATTTAAATTTTTAATTTTTTCTAATTGCTGAACCAATTGCTGTGCTTTCTGATCAGGCAATTGTTGTAATAACTGAATAATGTCATTCACTTCTTGTTGATATTGCACATATTGACCTTGTATAAAGATTTGTCGAGCCAGCAATAGACGCAATTGTGCTTCTTTTAAAATAATCTGGCGCTGCATCAACTGTGTCGCAGGTTGCTTGGCAGATTCAATACTCAGCCATTTTTGCCAAAAATAACGATCATCGACATCGGCAGGGTTCAGCTCAGGTTGTTGAGCTTGCTGTTTTAATTGTTGATCTAATTGCTGCAATAACTGACTTACTTGTTGATATTGCGCATCACGTGTTGTTATAAATTGTTGAATTTGTTTCTGATCTTGCTGAATAACTTGGTGCAAACTTTGTTTCAAAGCAGGAGCTAAAGCATATTCGTTTAACTCACGGTCTAAATGAGCTAGCTTTTCAGTCGCATAGTGAAACTGTTGTTGTTGTAAGGAAAATTCCACCAAGTCCAATTGCTGCGCCACCATATCTACTGGTTGAATCGCATCTTCTTGCTGCACAGCGCTGGATACTGCGGACTGTTCTGGCGCATCTTGGGTATAATTACGGCGCTGCAAAGCCACCAGCTGATCATTTAAATTGGCATTGGTTTTTTCTGCAAGATGCAAACTTTGACTGAGTTGCTGTTGTTGCGCTGAAATTTGCATCACATCAAAACTTAATTTGACGATCCAGACCAAAGCGATCAACACCACTATCACAACCAGTTTTTTCATAGTTTTCCTTGCATGCGCATCATTTGCTGCAATATTAATTCTGTTTTTAAATGGGTCAACTTGAATACGTTATATTTTGTATGATGCTGCGTTTGATAATCGAGCAAAATTTTCTCTAAACGATCACCCAATACCCAATAATGACCTTTGTTCAGTAGATCGAAATCCCGCTGAATTAAGCTTAGCCAGTTTAACCAACTGGCTTCACTGCTGATCATCATGATAAATTCTGAAGATTGTATTAAACGTGCGCGTACTGCCTGCATTTTTTCAATAGAACTGGCAGGACACTCCCGCCGATACAATACAAAATTATGGATCTGCATCCCCTGATCAAGCAGTGTTTGCATCATAAATTGCCGTCCGCCCTCGCCACGCCAAAAGGCAATGTGTGTGCCGACTTTCAAATTTTGCAAACACGGCAAACTCAGCATCCCTTCGGAAGTTTCAACCTGCGGGACTTCGCTGTAAAGACCATATCCACGTAAAACTTCTGCTGTTTTCTCACCCACAGCCACCCAACGTATATGCTGCAAATCCTGCAATGATATTTGGCTTCGGGCTAAATATTGCATCCCAATATCGACAGCAGTCGGACTAACCACCACAATAATATGCGTGTGAGGCAACTGGGCATATAAATTAGCCAGTTGCTCCGACCACGGCTGTGCAGAAAGCTGCAACAAGGGCAAATCAATGACCTCAATATGCTGTTGTTGCAAAGCCTGAGTTAAGGCCTCTGCACGATCTTGAGGTCGGGTATTAATGAAGAGCATGGGCTTCTGGTGCAATATGAATTATTGATACAGGGCTTTGAGTAATTCGCCCGCACCCTGTGCCAATAAAGCTTTTGCCAATTCTTCACCTAGCATTTCAGCCTGTTCAGGTGCGCCAAATTGCACAGCTTTAAGAATGGTTTGCCCATCGACACTACCAACACGACCTTCAATCTGCAACTGACCATTCTGCAAAGTTGCGTAGCCTGCAATTGGCACCTGACAACCGCCTTCCAAGTAGGCATTAAAAGCACGTTCGGCACGTACACAGACATTGGTTTCGGCATGCATTAACGGCAAAATTAAATCCAACACCGCCTGATCTTGGCTACGACATTCCAGACCCAAAGCCCCTTGCCCAACGGCAGGTAAGCTCACATCAGGCTGAATGGTATGACGAATACGCTCTGCCAAGCCCAAACGCTTTAATCCTGCACTGGCTAAAATAATCGCGTCATACTGACCATCATCTAGCTTAGACAAGCGCGTACCCACATTGCCACGTAAATCAATAATCTCTAAATCTGGACGTGCTTTTAAAATTTGGCATTTACGGCGCAAGCTTGAGGTTCCAACTTTAGCGCCCTGTGGTAAATCTGCAAAACTGGCATAGTGATTCGACACAAAGGCATCGAGTGGGTCTTCACGCTCACAAATGACCGCCAAGCTCAGACCTTCAGGCAATGCCATGGGTACATCTTTCATAGAATGTACGGCTAAATCGGCACGCCCATCCATTAAAGCGGCTTCTAATTCTTTGACAAATAAGCCCTTCCCCCCAATTTTTGCCAATGGGGTATCTAAAATTTTATCGCCCTGTGTGACAAAGGTCACCAACTCAACAGTTAAATCGGCATGCATCGCCTCTAAACGGGCACGAATGTGTTCAGCCTGCCATAACGCAAGCGGGCTTTGTCGAGTTGCAATTTTCAGGGTTTTCATCATAGTGGCTAAGCAAGATAAATAAGTTCATCTAAACTTAACCTGATCCCCTAAAAATGCAAGTCTATTTCTTTGCCGATTTATCAATCTGTTGCGTATTCATCTGCGATGAGGCTGATCAATTAGAGTTTTTGGATGCGTTCTCGCAATAAAGGCAAATGTCGTCGACTAACAGCCAAACGCTCATCTAGCTCGCGGCAACGTACCTGATACTGTCCTGAATTGACCACTTCTAGCCCCTCCAAAAACTGAATCGAGACCAAGGCATTTCGGTGAATCCGAATAAACTGATCACCAAATTCGGTTTCTAAATCTTTCAGCGTTTCATCAATCAAGACACTGCCATTTTTATGACGCACCGTGACATATTTCTGATCGGCTAAAAAATAATAGATATTTTCTATAGGCACCAACTCTACACCACGATAAGTTTTCGCAGCAATTTGGTGACGTTTTATTTTTAATTCGTCCATATTTTCTTTTTGTTTTAAATGACTCATCTGCGCTTGCGTGAGTTTTGTTAAATGATCTAAAACCTGTTGCAATTCCTGTTGCATAATAGGTTTTAACAAATAGCCTTCCGCATTGGACTTAAATGCCTCGAGTGCATGTTCATCGTAGGCGGTACAAAACACAATGGCTGGCATTGGGTCAAGCTCACGCAAATGTTGAGCGCAACTTAAACCATCCATTCCCGGCATTTGAATATCTAATAATATGACATCCGGCTGATGTTCATCTGCCAGTTCAATCGCCTGTTGCCCATGAGCTGCCGTTGCCACCACATGATGCCCCAATTGAGTGACCAAACGTGATAATCGCTCTCTTGCCAGAGGCTCATCATCACAAATTAGGATGTCCATTTCCCCTCCTTTTCAGTTGAATACTTTATTTTTATCAAGTTAAGAAAAATCAGAACAATCACAAGTTTTTTTATTTATAGCGATATTGCAACACCGTCGTGTACATACCATTCCCCGCATAACTTTGAAAAGCGACACTGCGCCCATAATAAGCCTGTAAACGCTGTTTCACGTTTTGTAGCGCGATACCGTGTCCTTGTCTTAAATTTATTTTATCGCTGACATACGGATTTGTAATGACAATATTGACTTGGTTTTGCAATATTTCGATCAATATACTTATCGTACTCTTTGCTAAAACTTTTTCAACTCCATGAAAAATACTATTTTCTAACAAGGGTTGTAAAGTTAATAACGGAATTTGTACCTGACTGAGCAGTTGCGGTTGTTCAATTTTCCATTCCACGGTCAGACGCTCGCCTAAACGAATTTGTTCAATCTCTAAATATCGCTGGCAAAGTTCAATCTCATCTTTCAGGCTCACCAGTTTTAATTCCTGCAAACTGGCACGGAATAAACGTGATAAATTCAGCAGCATCTGCTCGGCTTTATCGGGATCAATTGCAATGAGACTAATCACATTATTTAAGCTGTTAAACAAAAAGTGTGGATGAATACGGGCCTGCATAGCATGCACCCGCGCTTGCAATTCGCTATGCCGCTGCTGAATAGCTTGTTCTCGGACATAGATATAACGAAAACAAAACGCACCCAAAATCACACCATAACTCAAATGCAGTCCAATCCCATGCATGAGTTCAGCCAGACTAAACTGCTGTAAATGAAAATTTTGCCCAAAATGCAATAAGGTATTTAAACTGAGTGTCGTGACCAATACGATGGTTTGCAGCAAGATAAAACTCACCATAAACGATAGCGCCAAGCCCATGCGTAAAAAACGTGCCTGAAAAAATTCAACCAAAGCCGCAAAACACAATACCACCCAGTTGATATACAAAATATATTGCAGCACCCGAGTAAAACTTAAACCTTGCCAGCCCTGTGCTTCAGCCAAAGCCAAGACCATTGCCAAAGCATTACTGCCAATAAATAGTTCAATTAGATATTGCCAACGCCCTATTTTCGTAAAAAAATACAGCTCATGTTGCTCTGCCTGCGTATCAGCATAAGTTTGATTGGCTTGTTCTTCGGCAAGTGAATCTGAATTTGTTATACTCTTGTCCAAATCACCGCTTTTTACTTTATTGAGCCGATATGACCACATCTTCTAATTCCTCAAATCCGTCACAAGCCCAAACTTCGGGTATGTGGGGCGGTCGTTTCTCTGAAGCGACTGATGCTTTTGTTGCTGAATTTACAGCATCTGTTCAATTTGACCAACGCTTTTATAAACAAGATATTGCTGGCTCAATTGCGCATGCAACGATGCTTGCCAAAGTAGGCGTACTTACGACTGAAGAGCGTGACGATATTATCCAAGGTTTAAATACCATTCAGGCTGAAATTGAAGCAGGTCAATTTGAATGGCGTATTGACCTTGAAGATGTCCACATGAACATCGAATCGCGCCTTACTCAGCGTATTGGCATTACAGGTAAAAAATTACACACTGGTCGTAGCCGTAACGACCAAGTGGCAACCGATATTCGTTTGTATGTCCGTGACGAAATTGATGCCATTTTAGAATTATTAAAAAAATTACAACACGGCATTTTGAGCTTGGCAGCCAAAAACACCCACACCATTATGCCTGGTTTTACCCATTTGCAAACCGCACAGCCTGTGACTTTTGGTCATCACCTTATGGCATGGTTCGAAATGTTGGTACGTGACTCTGAGCGTTTAATTGACTGCCGCAAACGTGTTAATCGTATGCCTTTGGGTTCTGCTGCTTTGGCAGGTACCACTTACCCAATTGACCGTGCTTTTACCGCAGAATTGTTGGGCTTTGAAGCTGTATCTGAAAACTCGTTAGATGCTGTATCAGACCGTGATTTCGGGATTGAGTTTAACGCTGCTGCATCTTTAATTATGATGCACTTGTCGCGTATGTCTGAAGAACTGATTTTATGGACATCGGCACAGTTCAAATTTGTGAATATTCCAGACCGTTTCTGCACTGGCTCATCCATTATGCCGCAGAAGAAAAACCCAGACGTACCAGAATTGGTGCGCGGTAAAACAGGTCGTGTTTATGGCGATTTAATGAGTCTGTTGACCCTGATGAAAGGTCAACCGCTTGCCTACAACAAAGACAACCAAGAAGACAAAGAACCTTTGTTTGATGCCATTGATACCGTGCGCGGCTCGCTCATGGCATTTGCCGATATGATTCCTGCTTTAGTACCAAACATTGCAGAAATGCGTGAAGCTGCATTACGTGGTTTCTCTACGGCAACTGACCTTGCAGATTACTTAGTAAAAAATGGCGTGGCATTCCGCGATGCACATGAAATTGTAGGTAAAGCCGTAGCATTGGGCGTACAAGAAGGCAAAGACTTGTCTGAACTTAGCCTAGAACAATTACAGCAATTCTCAGATTTAATTCAAGCTGATGTATTTGAAAAAGCACTGACCCTTGAAGCCTCTGTAAATGCACGTGATCATATTGGCGGTACAGCGCCTGCACAAGTTGCAGCGGCAATTGAACGTGCTCAAACACGTCTTGCTCAACTTTATGCATAATCAGGAAGTGAGAGATGTCTAAACAAGTATTTTGTCGTAAATATCAAACCGACATGGAAGCGATGGATTTCGCTCCTTTTCCGGGTGCCAAAGGTCAAGAATTACTTGAAACGGTATCTAAACAGGCTTGGCAGGAATGGCTCAAACACCAAACTACGCTCATTAATGAAAAGCGTTTAAATGTGTTTGAACCTGAAGCGAAAAAGTTTTTGGAAGAACAACGTGAGAAGTTTCTCAACAATGATGCCAGTTTGGAAGTCGCAGAAGGCTTAAAACCTCAAAACTAATCCAAGTACTGTTTTTTCATTTTGGAAAATTCAAACCTTGTTTATTTTACAATTAAAAGAGTCTTTATGAAGGCTCTTTTTTTATGCCATTTGTGATTATGAGTTGCCGCAACAATGTTTTAAATAAATGAAAATAGATTCAAAAAGTTAAGCTAATTTCCTATTTTTATTTCTCGATTGAAGCGTATATTTTATAGTCACAACAAAACACTTAACAATAGATTAATTATTGATTTCAAAAAGAATAGTTTAAAAAATAATCACACTAAAAATAATGTAATTTAAAAATACATTTGTATATAAAACGCTACATTCCACTACAATAAACCACATGATTCTTGAGTGTGATTTTCCTATACTTATTTTCAAGGAGATAAGCAATTATCTCTCACTATAATAAATATCCCCGATTTCAATCTCAGATTTCCCCCAAAGTCTGAGATTTTTTTTATCCAAAATTTCGGCTGTTTCAAGCCATAAAAAAAGCCCCATCATTAGATGAGGCTGAATATTCAAAAAAGCTGAACTTAGCGTTCCTGTACTTTTTCTTCAATTTCTTTGACGCTGGTATGACGTACGTCAAAACCTTTGACCATATAAATCACTTGTTCTGAAATATTTCGTGCGTGGTCACCAATACGCTCTAATGAACGTAACACCCACATCACATTAATCACACGTGAAATATGACGCGGATCTTCAATCATATACGTCATAAGAGTACGTGTTGCAGATTGATATTCACGGTCAATATCGGCATCGGCAAGTAAAACACGCAGTGCTTGATCGACATCTAAACGCGCAAAAGCATCGAGTGCATCGTGAATCATGACACGCACTTGGTTACCAATATGACGTGTTTCCATATAGCCGCGTGGCGAACCACCTTCTTCACATAAGTTTTGGGCAATACGGGCAATTTTTGCAGCTTCATCACCAATACGCTCTAAGTCAGTATTGGCTTTAGACATGGCAATCACCATACGCAAATCAATTGCGGCTGGATGACGACGCGCCAAAATCAACGTTAAGGCTTCATCAATTTCGGTTTCCATGCGATTGACAACGTTGTCTTGGAACTGAACTTCTACCGCCAAGGCTGCATCGGTATCCAAGAGTGCGTGAATCGAGTTGGCAACCTGCTGCTCTACCAAACCACCCATGGCCATAAATTTGGTATTTACATCCTGCAAATCTTCATTGAACTGAGAAGAAATATGGTGACTTAACACAGGATTATTCGTACTCAAGGAATACACTCCACAACAAAAGGATAGACTGACGCAATGATTGAATATTAAAGCACAGCAATGATGACGTTTTTATGACATTTTCTCACCAAACTCTCAAGTCTGATCGTTTCTGTCTTTAAACAGCATAAGCCATTCAGATGACAAAATGACTTGGGTCTGTTGACATTTCGTCTATGTTTGCGGCAACGCATATTTTTTAGCTGATATAAGGCATGGGACAGGAAATTTAGTCATTCTAAATGACTGACTCATAAAGCAATAGTAGCAAAAATATGCTCGCCCCCTTGCGCAGCAAACAAAGCAACGCTTTGTTCTTGCTCATGTGGCTAAAACTTTCTCAGATTGCGTTATGAAACTTGGCAATAGTCTCGCTATTCCCTGCGTTTCATGCCTGATCTGCTCAGTTTTAGCCTACAGCGCAAGCCATTTATGAAATGTCAACAGACCCTATATGGCTTTCCGAATCAACCAAGCATTCATTTCCTGCACATCTTGTTCAGTCAATTGCCCAACGGCTGCTTTCAACTGTAACACATGCTTCAAATAGTCATACTGTGCATTGAGATAATCCTGCTTGGCAGAAAAGGCGTTACGCTGTGCCAACAGTACATCCACCATGGTTTTTAAACCTTCCTGATATTGCGCTTTGGATGCTCGTGCCACTAAATCTGCTGAATTCATTGCAGCCTGTCGCGCCTGCAATTTGGCTTGATCAGTTTCGACTTGTAAATATGCCTGTTTCACATCGGTATTGGCTTTACGGATTGCTGCATCTAGCTCGGCTTCAGATTTTTGTACCAAAACCACTGCTTTTTGCACATTTTTATTGACCCGCCCACCGCTAAACACATTCCAGTTCATTTCAATCCCGACCTGGTCGAACTGACCATCGGGCGACATGATACTTTCAGGGCTTTGTTTGGCATAACCATAACTGCCCACAGCTTCTACCTGCGGATAACGTGCTGCTTGTTCAACCCGACGTGCATCTTCGGCATATTGTCGCTGCAAACGTGCCTGTTGAATAGCCAAATTTTGAGTTTGTGCCAATTGCGACCATGCCTCTAAACTTTCAGGCACAGGTTTTTGAAATTGAAAGTCATCTCGCAAAACTGCCAAACTTTCTTGATATGGCCCAATCAATTGTGCCAACTGCTCTTGTGCCAAAACCAACTGCACATGTGTTCCAATCCTGTTCGCTCGTGCATTTTGATATTGCGCATTGGCTTCACTGACTTCACTTTTAGCCACCAAACCTTCACGCAGTTTGGCATTCATCATATTGAGCTGTTCCAACAAAGCTTTTTCTTCTTGTAAATATGCTGTTGTTAAAGACTGCTGTCTCAGCACATTAAAATACGCTTCTGATACATTCAAAATATGTTGCTGTTGTTGTAAACGTAAGGTGACTTCACTCAGGCTTAACGAGGTTTTGACTTGTTTCAGGGCTTGCCAAGCATCCCAACGAAATAAAGGCTGACGTGCTGTTAACGCGACTTGACGTGAAGTTGAAGATGAACTGCTTAAAAGCTCTGGCGAGGAACTGGCAATATTGACTCGACTTATTTCCTGACTTTTACGGGTGATATTGCCCGACAGAGTCACAGTTGGCAGTAAATTGCCTTGCGCAAGCCCTAAATTTAATTGATCGGCCTGATATTGTAATTGCTGTGCGCGCCAAGTCGGATCGCTATTTTGAGCACGCTGATAGGCTTGCATTAAATCCAAAGCAAAAGCGCTTGAACTCATCCAACATAAGCATGTCACTAACATCATTTTTTTCATTATTTTTCGATCAACCCACTCTGTAATTTCGTCAATCCTACTGCAATGTATTTTTACACCGCCCATACTAAAGCGAATTTGCATTTTTTTCGTATGATTTTCATTAATTTTGATAATTTTTCATATTATTTCAATTCATTGCAATAATTAAGCAAAGCCATACACGTGCTAACAATCGCTGCATAAAGTGGTACTTACTCACAGGCATGTAACCAAACTCTAGCAGAATACTACAATTTACTCCGTGGCTTTGACTTTACAATGCAAGCTCTCCCCTCGTCCTTCGACCCAAGCTTCTAAAACCGTGTGCCTCACAGCGGATATTTTAAATTTAGAATTTTGGTATGAATGACTCATTTTGAATTTTTGGAATCCATAGTGCCTAAATGAAGGCACTAGATGATGAAAGAATACTCATGTTGAATTGCTGTAATGGTTAAATTTCTTCGCGCCAGTAAACTTGCCCTACTGCTTGGCAGTTGTCTGTATTTGCACGCCTGCCAAAATTCAGATACACCTCCCGTAGCTGAACCACCAAAGGTACAGGCCAGTGCCAGCGAACCTGTAGATTTGACCCAAATGTGTGAAAATATTCAGCACAATATGCAGCAAATTGACAATACCCGCACCACGTTTGCGCTAGAACAAATTAATCAGGATTTAAAAGTCTGCCTACCCTTGCTACCTTTGAATGAGCAATTAAATTTGCTCAATCTTTCGACCCAAATGTATCAACGCTTTTTGCATGTAGAACGCAGCGCTGCAGAACAAGCTGCCTTTGACCAACACGCTTTTGATATGGCACAGCATCCGACCATTCAGCAAAGTCATTTTGAAAACTTTGCCTTGCGTGATCAATATTTATTGAAACATAAGGGACAAGCCTATTTAGAGCTATACGATGCAGGTGAAGCACAGTTGGTTTATCGTCGAAGCCCGCAATACTTAGCCATTATTTTTGCGCCTTACATGCCCGATGCCGAGCAGATTTTTATTGAAAGAATGGCCAATGACAATATGCAGCACAGCCTGCGTGATGGTGGACTCACCCTTGATGCTGCCGATTTGACTGAACGCGCCTTATTTTGGGAAGATTACGTGCAGCGTTATCCTAAAAGTCACTTTATACGGGATGCACGTTATCTAGCCGAAGTGTATGCCTTGCTGCTGTTTAAAGGCACAGTCAACAGTCCTGTTTCTCAGGATTATGTCGATGAATACAGTATCCAACCTGCCGTATTATTTGAAATTAAAAAACTGGCAAAGTTGCAAAAATCTCCCTTAGCACAGCAAGCGCGTAAATTCCTTGCCTTTTTACACATGAGCAGTGAACAACGACTCACTGAAATTGCAGCACAGCCCACTGCACGTGAACAGCGTGAATATGGTGATGATGCTTTAGTACATGCACAGTTGCATCAATATTTAAATTTAAAGAACATCTCCATCCATGCAAAACGCGATTGTTTTAGCGATGCCATTTGTATTACTCGCTAATTATCCAAAGTCGCTTAAAGCTCAAATCCTTGTCATTAGGCATCAAAGAATAAAAGCCGCGCGAAGCCTGCTTTTATACCAACAACGTGCTACTATTTATACAGCTTGACGGAGCGCGAGTAATTCCTCGCTGAGATTGTGTCCATTCTTTGTTGCTTGTCCAAAGGCCTGCAACACAGATTTAAACCCAAGTACCGTTGAACCTGATCAGGTTAAAACCTGCGTAGGAATCAAGCCACCTAAAAACCCCGCCACACGGTTAATGTTGAACTATTAAAGTTTCAACAACTCAATTGCAATGTTTTTGGTCGTGCTTGATTCGTTGATTTCATTCTTCAGGATCATTGCAATGAACCAATTAACGAATCTATCCCCTGCTGACATTTCTGCTCAACACGAGCAAGATGCCAAAGATTTAACCCGCATTTTGCCTGCATCGAAAAAAGTCTATATTCAAGGCTCACGCCCAGACATTCAGGTGCCAATGCGTGAAATTGAACTGACCGACACTCCAACAGGTTTAGGCGGTGAGCACAATCCACCGCTCATGGTGTATGACACTTCAGGTGTATATACCGATCCAAATGTTGAAATTAATCTGAATAAAGGCTTGCCGAACATCCGCGACAGCTGGATTGAAGAGCGCCAAGACACCGAAAAACTAGAAACCCTCAGCTCAGCCTTTGGTCAAGAGCGTTTACGCGATATTCGTACTGCAGAGATTCGTTTTGCCCATATTCAAAAGCCGCGTCGTGCCAAAGCGGGTAAAAACGTCACCCAAATGCACTATGCCAAACAAGGCATCATTACCCCTGAAATGGAATATATCGCCATTCGTGAAAACCAACGCCAACGCGAAGGTGTCGATATGCGTCAGCATCCAGGGCAAAACTTTGGGGCTAAAAACTTAACTGAAATCACGCCTGAATTTGTACGTCAGGAAGTGGCTGAAGGCCGTGCAATTATTCCTGCCAACATTAACCACCCAGAATGTGAGCCAATGATTATTGGTCGCAACTTCTTGGTCAAAATCAATGCCAATATTGGTAACTCGGCACTGGGTTCAAGTATTGATGAAGAAGTCGCGAAAATGACTTGGGCGACCCGTTGGGGCGCAGATACCATCATGGATTTATCGACAGGTAAAAACATCCATGAAACCCGTGAATGGATTATCCGCAACTCGCCTGTGCCAATTGGTACTGTACCTATTTATCAGGCACTAGAAAAAGTAAACGGCATTGCCGAAGACCTCACTTGGGAAATCTTTAAAGACACGCTGATTGAACAGGCTGAACAAGGTGTGGATTACTTCACCATTCACGCAGGCGTGTTATTGCGTTATGTACCACTCACGGCCAATCGCTTAACAGGTATTGTATCGCGTGGCGGTTCAATCATGGCGCAATGGTGTTTGGCGCATCATGAAGAAAACTTCCTTTACACACACTTTGATGAAATCTGCGAAATCATGAAAGCTTACGATGTATCGTTCAGCTTAGGTGATGGTTTACGTCCGGGTTGTATTCAAGATGCCAACGATGAAGCACAATTCAGCGAACTGCGAACTTTGGGTGAATTGACTCACCGCGCTTGGGAACATGATGTGCAAGTGATGATTGAAGGCCCGGGGCACGTACCAATGCACATGGTCAAAGAAAATATGGACTTGCAACTTGAAGTCTGTAAAGAAGCACCATTCTATACACTCGGCCCATTAACCACGGATATTGCACCAGGTTATGACCATATTACTTCTGCAATTGGTGCAGCGATGATTGGTTGGTACGGTACTGCAATGTTGTGCTATGTGACACCTAAAGAGCACTTAGGCTTACCGAACAAAAAAGACGTCAAAGACGGCATCATCACCTATAAAATTGCAGCACATGCGGCTGACCTTGCCAAAGGACATCCGGGCGCGCAAGCACGTGACAATGCCTTATCTAAAGCACGTTTTGAATTCCGCTGGGAAGATCAGTTTAACCTGAGCCTTGACCCAGATACCGCACGCAGCATGCATGATGAAACCATGCCAAAAGAAGCGCATAAATCTGCACACTTCTGTTCAATGTGCGGACCAAAGTTCTGTTCGATGAAAATCACGCAAAACGTGAGAGATTATGCACAAAATCAAAATGCTGCGAACAAAACGGAGCAAGTAGATGCAGAGGTCGAATCAGGTCTCAAAGCCATGAAAACCGCTTATCAGGAACATGGTCAAAAATTATACCATAAGCTCTAATTTGTTTAAAAAGCGTTTGTATTCAATAAAATCTCAGTTAGGATGAAATTATGCTTTGCTCATCCTGATGAGAATTTATGAAGATTATTCAACAAGCAACTTATGGACAACACGATGCACAGATTCACCAACGTGAATACCTGTATCGTGGTTTTATTCAGGTTGAAAAAGTCAGCCTGAGCCATCGCTTGTTTAATCAAACCACCTATACCCCAGTCCTTCAGCGTGAACTCATTCAACGCCCTGAAGCGGCTGGGGTACTCATTTATGATGCAGCACAACAAAAATTTGCCCTGATTGAACAATTCCGTATTGGTGCAATTGATGATTGCGACTCGCCTTGGCAACTCGAAGTGATTGCAGGCGTGTTAGATGGCAATGAATCACCTGAAAGTTGCATTCGTCGTGAAGCTTTGGAAGAATCGGGCTGTGAATTAAAAGAATTACAACATTTATTCAGTTTTTATCCATCTGCGGGTGCATGCGCAGAATTGTTCCACTTATATAGTGCGAGCACCACGTTACCACAGGAAGGTGGCGTGTTTGGTATGCCAGATGAAGGAGAGAATATTCAATTACACATTCTTGATTATCAGGAAATTCCAAACTTGCTGACCAATGGTCGGCTAAAAAACGCACCTGTCATCATGGCATTGCAATGGTTACAACAACAAATTAAAACCGTGAAGGATGTCTAAGGGGTCAGGCATGACTTTATTCTCAAACAATCACCAGCAACGCTGGACAATTGTACAAATTTCAGATACGCACCTCATGAATCAGGAAGATTTAGAGTTTGTGCACATGAATCCTGAACGCAGCTTTCACGCGGTAATGCACGATATTCAACAGCAATATCCGCAGCTCGATGCTATTTTCCATACAGGCGATTTAGCACAAATCCCTGTTGCTGAAACCTATCAGCGTTATTTGCAGTTTATGCAGACTTTGAATACGCCGCATTTCCAGATTCCGGGCAATCATGATGATGCCGCGGTTTTTCCATTCCATTTACAGTCCAATCAAGTTCATGCAATTGAGTTGGGCAATTGGAGTGTCATTTTACTGAATACTGCGGTTAAAGGTCGGATTGATGGCTGGATGGACGCAGCACAATTACAGCAGTTAGATCAGCTTTTACAGCAACATGCGCAGCAGCAGGTGATTATTGCCTGTCATCACCATCCTTTTGATATGCAATCGCACTGGATAGATCAGCACAAACTTAAAAATACCGAAGCCTTAATTGATGTATTGGCACGCCACAACAATGTCAAATTGGTGCTGTGTGGGCATGTGCATCAAGACTCATTAAATGAATGGCAAGGGATTCAATTTTACTCTACGCCTTCGACCTGCGTGCAATTTAAACCACATAGCCAGCACTTTGCGCTTGGGCCTGAGGCACCGGGTTACCGTGTGTTACATTTGAATGCAGATGGCAGTTTTAGCACCCAAGTGCATCGGGTTGAGCATGTCACACAACAAATAAATTTTGAAATTTCAGGTTATTAACTTTCCATTTTATTTTTTTTGCTTTACTTTATGCCTTCAACGAAAAAATGCGATAACACATCCAAACATCAAAGACTATCCATAATCAAAAAAAGTCTATATGATGACGTCCCCCGAAGAGAGAATTCTTTCTGAGGGAGTGGATAAAAACACTTGCATATCACCATATTTTTCGCGTATGAATCTTACGCATATGATGAGGAATGCCCTACATGGCGAATGACAACCAAAATCAAGTCTTGGACGAACAAACAGATCTTGTAGAAGAAAAAGCTACAAAACGCGTGCGTAAGGCAAAGCCAAAGGCTTTAGAGGGTGGTTCTACAGCTAGCTTATTTGGTATTGCACCTTATCAGCCGAAAAAGAATGAAGAATACATGTCTGAAGGACAACTCGAACATTTCCGTCAAATTTTAATGGCGTGGAAAGAAGAGTTAATGTCAGAAGTAGATCGTACACTCAACACCATGCAAGACGAAAATACCGCTTTGCCTGATGTGAATGACCGCGCGACACAAGAAGAAGAATTTGCGATTGAATTACGTACCCGTGACCGTGAACGTAAATTGATTCGTAAAATTGAACAATCCATTGAAGCGATTAAAAACGATGACTATGGTTTCTGTGAAACTTGTGGTATCGAAATTGGTCTGCGTCGTTTAGAAGCACGCCCAACGGCAACGTTATGTATTGACTGCAAAACTTTGGCAGAGATCAAAGAGAAGCAAAATAACGGTTAATTGTGACTGTTGAAAATTCTTTAGCGGAGCATGCTCCCCATGCGCAGCAGCGAGATCATATTTCGCTGACGCGCTACTCAGGTCGGTTTGCGCCATCGCCAACCGGCCCTTTGCATTTTGGCTCTCTCATTACTGCCGTTGCCAGTTATTGCGATGCCAAAGCCCAGCACGGCACTTGGCTGGTACGTATTGAAGATACTGACATCCCACGCATTTACCCTGGCAGTGAAAATCATATCTTGCGTTGTATTGATGCCTTTCAATTTGAGCCGGATGCCGAAATTATTTTCCAGAAAGATCGCCTCGATCTCTATGCAGCCGTGTTGCAACAATTGCAGCAACGCGACTTGGTCTATGCCTGTCAATGCACCCGCAAAATGCTTGGCTCCAATCATATTTATGCAGGGACTTGCCGCAATTTAGGTTTAGATTTTGCCAATCAAGCGATTCGAGTCAAAGTCACAGACCAAGAGATTTGCTTTCAAGACCGCCTGCAAGACAAACAATGTTCCAACCTTGCGCAGGACTTGGGCGATTTTGTCCTAAAACGGCGTGATGGCATTATCAATTATCAACTAGCAGTGGTGGTGGATGATTATTTGCAAGGCATTACCCATGTGGTTCGCGGCGCAGATTTACTCGACAACACCGCACGGCAAATCTATTTGGGGCAACTGTTAGGCTACCCTAAACTCAGCTACACGCACCTGCCTTTAGCCATGAATGCACAAGGGCAAAAACTGTCTAAACAGAACTTGGCACAAGCTTTAGATTTAGCCCAAGCACCGAAGCTGCTACAAGCCGCTTTAACTGCCTTAAATCAAGCCACTGTCGAATTAGACACCCCTGCACGCATGCTTACGCAAGCCATTCAGCAATGGGATCTTTCACGTATTCCTGCAGGCACAGCTTTACACGGCTATTATTTATAAAATTTAAAATTCAGTTATGCTCAAATTGAAATGGATCATTTGAGGTTGTGTCATGTTTTTTATTTTTGGTGTTGGACCGAAAACCAAAGTGGTCGAGAAAAGTCAATTTAGCTGCCCCGTTTGCCGCACTCGCAGTAGCTATGAACTCAGACAGCAACGACAATATTTTTCCTTATTTTTTATTCCCTTGTTTCCTATGTCTAAACAAAAAAATACTACAGTCAAGTGCTTACACTGCGGAACAGTCATGCCAAGCATGGTCTTGCACCATGCTCAGCCAGAAGCGAAATAGAAGGATAAATTCTAGAAGCTGGATTCTTCACGGCTAGGGTTAATCTCATGCGTGCTGGCTTCAATTTTCAGAATCAAACTCACCATCACTGCACACATAATTAACGATGAACCACCATAACTAATAAAAGGTAGAGTCAAACCTTTGGTAGGCAACATACCCATATTCATGCCTGCATTCACCATAATCTGTAATAAGAAGATAATGCTGATACCATAAGCCAAATATCCTGCACGTAAGTACTGGTTTTTCAGGGCGCGATGACCAATTTTAATGCAGGCAATCAGCATAGCAAAAGACAAGCTCAACACCACAAAAATGCCTAAAAAGCCAAACTCTTCACCTAAGACAGCCAACATAAAGTCCGTATGTGCTTCAGGTAAATAGGACATTTTCTGGATACTATGCCCCAAGCCTACGCCTGCCCATTCACCGCGTCCAAATGCCATTAAGGCGTTAGACAACTGATAACCGACACCCAAAGGGTCATTCCACGGGTTTGAGAACGACATTAAACGCTCAAAACGATAAGGCTCAAATACCACCAAAAACACAAAGGCGGCAATAATCGCGCCAAAGGCAATACCAAACTGAATTAATGGCGCACCAGCTAAAAAGAAGACCCCTAACATGGTCAAGGCAATCACCACGGTCGCCCCCAAGTCAGGCTCTGCAATCACCAAACCTACCGTGACTGCCATAATCACTGCAAGACGAATCAGACCTTTAATGTTATTACGCACTTCTTCGGCACGGCGCACCACATAGTCAGCGGTAAAAATGGCCATCATCACTTTAGCGACTTCGGAAGCTTGCAGGGTAAAACCTGCGACCCGAATCCAGCGTTTAGAACCATTGACTTCAGTACCCACCAGCAACACTGCAGCCAACAAGGCAATGGTCACAATCCACAGAAAGAAGGTGTTGTTAAACCAGGTATTCAACGGCACTCTATAGGCAATCACGGCAGCGATTAATGCCACCACAATAGAAATGCCATGACGCAATACATAGTGAAAGGCATTTTCATGCATGCGCTCGGCATAAGGCATCGAAGCCGATGCCACCATGATTGAACCAATACATAACAGCACCAGTACGCTAAAAATCAGTACATTGCGTACATTCACTTCCGCTGGCAGTTTGGGTAACCAGCGCTCATAGACCTGATTGAGTTTATTGATTGTTGTCTGAGCAAAGCCAGCCATATCTCACACCTTATTGTTGTTATACCAGTGCGTTGACATAAGCAACGAACTTGTGACCACGTTCTGGATAGCCCGAGAACATATCAAAACTTGCACATGCAGGTGACAATAACACCACATCATGCGCTTGTGTATGTTGTTGGCAGATTTCAACTGCTTGTTGCAAGGTATCTGCAGTTAAGAGTTGGGTTGTTCCCGCAACTGCTGTTTCAATTTTCGTAGCATCCTCACCAATCAACACTGCCAGTTTGGCATATTGTTGCAATGATTGGCGTAGCGCAGTGAAGTCCTGCCCTTTGCCTTGCCCACCTAAAATAATCGCAACCTTACCGCCTTGTGCCTGAATTGCTGCACCCAAGCCATCTAAAGCTGCCAAAGTTGCACCGATGTTGGTTCCTTTGGAGTCATTATAATAACGCACCCCATGTAATTCTTTGACGAATTCACAACGATGCTCCAAACCTTTAAAGGTTTTCAGCGTTTCCAGCATGCTGTGCATAGATAAACCAATGGCTTCACCCAATGCCAAACACGCTAATGCATTAGCAATATTGTGTGTGCCTTGAATATACATCTCGGTGCTTTTTAATAAACGCTCACGCCCACGTGCCAACCACATGCTGCCATCATCATCTTTTAATAAGCCGTATTGGTTTAGGTCAGGCGCATTTAAGCCAAAACTTTGCATAGGAGTCTGATCTGGCACCAACGGACGACTCAAAGCATCATCACGGTTAAACACCACTTTTTTCACACCCTGAAAAATACGATGTTTGGCGGTGTGATAACCGAACATATCGCCATGACGGTCTAAATGGTCTTCACTCATGTTCAGCACTACCGCCACTTCTGCATTTAAATTCGAGGTGGTTTCTAGCTGAAAACTGGAGAGTTCTAAAATATACAGTTCAGGATCATCTTTAATCAAATCCAGCGCAGGGCGTCCCAAATTTCCACCTACCGCGACTTTTTTACCTGCCTGCTCTGCCATTAAACCAATCAGTGTGGTAACGGTACTTTTCGCATTAGACCCTGTAATTGCCACAATAGGTTTGTCGGTCGCACGACGTAAAATCTGAATTTCACTCACCACAGGAATGCCCTGCGCCATCGCAGCCTGAATTTCAGGGAGTTTTGGATCTAAACCTGGGCTAATCACAATTTCTTCCGCAGACAGCAATAAATCCTGATCAAACTGACCAAAACGGGTTTCTACTTCGGCAGGAATTTGGTCATGCCCTGGAGGTGTGGGGCGAGAATCTGTCACAGCAACGCGGTAACCCTGATGATGTAAAAAATTAACGGCTGCAACACCAGAAATACCAAGTCCTGCAACGACTTTTAATCCACCACGTTGTATTAACATTTTTGCCCCATTTTGTGCGCTAATTTTGAAACAGACAAAATAGTAGCACTTTGCTGTTTTGAATGCTTTTTCTGTTTGCAGTTCCTGCAGTTTTTTTGTGTCAGTGCGTAAAAAAACCGTCATATTGCAGACGGTTTTTAAAAAGAATATTGCTAAAGTGAATAAACAAGCCTATTTCCACTTCACCGCTTGAACTTCAACTTTCTTTTCTGCGGGTTGATCTTGAGAATCACAACCACAACTGCCGCCACAGCCTGCCGCGGCTGCAGGTTTTAGCCATTTGGCCAAGCCATGCCAGCCTTTTTCAGTACAGAAATTGGAGAGTTTTAGAAAAACTGCGCCAGAAGTCTTGGGAAAGACTTTTTTAAAGACTACTACAGCACTCCACAGTACCAATGCAGCAACAATTAAAATTTCAACCATGTTCATCTACTCCTGTAGGTCAGGCATGTGCCTTAACCCAACAAATACGATGCCGTTTGATAAGTCAGGAATGACATAAAGTAGGCCAAACCAAATAAATACACCGTCATAAAACTGACTGTACGCCATGAACCTGTTTCACGTTTTACGGTAGCCAAAGTTGCCAAACAATGCGGTGCATAGATAAACCACACCAACAATGACAAACCTGTCGCCAATGACCAGCCAAGTTCACCACCGCCACTAATTAAAGCGGCCAAACCCTCTGACATAGCGTCTTCATCGACTGCAGACAAGGCGTAGACTGTACCCAATGCTGCCACGACTACTTCACGTGCTGCCATGGCAGGAATCAAAGCAATTACAATCTGCCAGTTAAAACCAATGGGTGCAAAAATTGGCTGTAACACATGCCCCAACATCCCTGCAAAGCTGTAATCAATCGCAGGCATGGTCGCGCCTTCAGGCGGTTGCGGGAACGTACACAAGAACCACAATAAAATCGACAGTGCAAAAATAATGCCACCGACACGCTTTAAGAAAATTTTGGCGCGATCTAGTAAACCAATCCAAACACTTTTTAGGTCTGGAAAACGGTAGCTAGGCAACTCCATCAACAAGACATGCTCAGATTTATCTTTTTGTAAAAATTTAAGCACAAAAGATACGCCCAAGGCACTCACAATGCCCGCCATATACAGACCAAATAAGACCAGACCTTGTAAATTAAACATGCCCCATACGGTTTGATTGGGAATGAATGCTGCGATGAGTAAGGCATATACAGGCAAGCGCGCAGAACAGGTCATTAACGGTGCAACCATAATCGTGGTTAAACGATCACGTGGGTCAGCAATACTACGCGTTGCCATAATGCCTGGCACTGCACAGGCAAAACTAGACAGCAATGGAATAAAGGCACGACCACTCAAACCTGCGCTAAACATCAGCTTATCGAGCAAGAATGCGGCACGTGGCAAATAGCCCGATTCTTCCAAAATTAAAATAAACAGGAACAGAATTAAAATTTGCGGCAAGAACACCACTACACCGCCTGCGCCCGCAATAATGCCATCCACAATCAAGCTGTTTAGCAAGGGATGGCTAATGTTTTCGCCAATCACTTCACCTAGCCAGCCAAATAAACTTTCGATGCCATCCATAAACGGTGCAGCCCAAGCAAATACCGCTTGGAAGACAACAAACATCATCACCGCAAGGCTGACTAAACCGAATACAGGATGTAAAAAAATTTTATCAAGGAAGTCGGAGCGTTTGTCTTCTTGATCTACAAAGTGCACCACATCATGCAAAATGGTTTGAATACGCTGATGCTGGCTGCCTTTTAAGCCTGTCAATTCAGTCTGTGGTACCGCAAACTTACCCAAATCCAAAGCATTCATTAAATTTTGAATACCGGAATCACGCACCGCAACGGTTTCCACCACAGGTACACCCAAACGCTCAGATAGCTTTTGCGTATTAATTTGCATTCCACGGCGGCGTGCTTCATCCATCATGTTGAGCACCAATAAAATTGGACGTCCCAACTCAATCATTTCAAGCACCAAACCTAAATGCAGTTTCAGGTTGGTCGCATCGACCACACACAAAAATGCATCTTGCTGACCTTCTTCAGCAATTTTACCCTGTACTACATCACGGGTAATGGCTTCATCTGGACTGGTGGCTTCTAGGCTGTAGGTACCTGGTAAATCCAGTACACGTACCGCCTGACCTGAAGGCAAGTTGAACTGACCCACTTTGCGCTCTACGGTAACACCCGCATAGTTTGCAACTTTCTGACGTGTCCCTGTCAAATGGTTAAATAAAGAAGTTTTACCGCAGTTTGGATTCCCTACAAGTGCGATACGTAAGGGATCACTCATGCAGTTACTCCCTGCTCAATTTCAACGCGATCAGCTTCCACTTTGCGCAAGGCAAAACGGGTAAATCCCACCTGAATTAAGATCGGATCTCCACCAAAAATACCTTTGGTAATCACCTGCACAGGCGTTCCAGGCACAAAGCCCAACGTTTCTAAGCGATTCGCAACCAAATCATTTAGGGATGTTCCACCATCGGCAGTCCGAAGTACCTGACGAATGATGGCTGTTTGTTTTGCTTTGAGTTCTGACAAACGCACCGTGAAATTCCTATACTATTTTGCCCATTATATACGCAAATGAGAATAATTAACAAATAAGGTCAACTTACATTTAATGGTTTTATATCACATCGACAGGCTTACTGAATTGGATTAGAGTAGGAAATAACTATGCTTATTATCGATTTTCCCAATCAACATTGGGTTTTTTCATGTGATCACTATGCTGAACAAAAAACCGCGTATTCCTGCTGCAATTCAAATTCCAGACTCCCTGAGTTTTTTGGAAGGCTATCGCAATGATTTAATTGCACAAAGTGTGAGCCCACATACACGTAATGCCTATTTATCCGATTTAATTCAGTGCAGCGAATATGTCAGCAAACCCATGCCAGACTGGCAACATGATGACATTTCTGATGTACTCATCGAACTCACCAAACAACAAAAAAGCCCCCGCTCTATTGCACGCTGCCTGTCTGCACTACGTTCTTTTTATAAATTTTTAAGAGAGCACAAACTGCGCTCTGACAACCCTGTTGCTGCGCATAAAACCCCAAAATTAGGTCGTGCCTTACCCAAAGATTTATCTGAAGCCGATGTTGAAGCCTTAATTCACGCTCCTGACATCAACACTGCACTCGGATTACGAGATCGTGCCATGCTTGAAGTCTTATATGCTTGCGGTTTACGAGTGACGGAATTGCTGAATTTACGTTTAGAATTAATCAACCTAAAACAAGGCTATTTACGAATTGTAGGTAAAGGCAATAAAGAGCGTTTGGTGCCTATGGGACAAGTCGCTTGTGAATGGATAGAAAAATATTTAACCGAGTCGCGTCCGCAACTGTATAAAAGTGCTACCGATTATCTATTTTTAACGGTGCATGGCGGCATTATGAGCCGACAAAATTTTTGGTATGCCATTAAACGCTATGCCCTGCAAGCAGGCATTCAAGCCGAGTTATCGCCACACACGTTAAGACATGCCTTTGCCACGCACTTACTCAATCATGGGGCAGATTTACGTGTGGTACAAATGCTGCTCGGGCACAGCGATTTATCCACTACACAAATTTATACCCACGTTGCACAAATCCGTATGCAGCAATTGCATGCCCAACATCATCCACGGGCTTAAAACAAAAACGACGTCGAAGCATAAGATCTACTGAAACTTCGTCTATGAACGCAAGCCATTTATGAAATGGCAACAGACCCTAACGATCACGAATATTTTTTGTTATGCTAACGCTCTATTTTTTATGCCAACAAGAAAGGGTTGTTTATGACATTTACCCGCTCGACACTTTTGATTGCCTGTTCACTGGCAAGTGCTTTTGCAATCACCGCATGTTCAAATGCAAACAATGAAGATAAAAAGCAAACCACGCTCACCGCCAGTGCGCCTGCAACGGGTGAAGCATCAACCCTGATTGAACGCAATGCACAACAGCGTTTAAGCACGACCTTGCAGCAACATTTTAAAACTGCAGGTATCAACGCCAAAATTACCGACATTAAAGCCACTGAAGTTCCAAATTTATTTTGGGTGAGTCTTGAAGGCATGTCATCGGTCTATGCCACCAGTGATGGCAAATACATTATTCAGGGCGATGTGATCCGTTTAGGTGACAAAGAACTACATAACGTCAGTGAAAACCTGCAAGCAGGCGTGAACAAGAAAATTTTTGCTGAATTAAAACAGGAAGATTTATTGGTATTCCCTGCCCAAGGCAAAACCAAACACGTCATTTATGTATTTACCGATGTCAGCTGTCCATATTGCCATCGTCTACATGAACAAATGGATGAAATGAATGGTAAAGGCATTGAAGTCCGTTACATTGCTTGGCCGCGTGGTGAACAGCACATGCCTGCTATGGAAGCAATTTGGTGTAGCGAAGATCGTCACGCTGCCTTTAATCAGGTCATGAATGGCGCACAAATTGCACCTGCCAACTGTAAAAACCCTGTTCGTGCTCAGTATCAATTGGGCTTAAATATGGGCGTCAATGGCACACCTGCGATTTATAATGCCGAAGGCGTATATTTAGGCGGCTATCTGTCTACCGCTGAATTGATCAAGCGCTTAGACAAATAAAAATAGCGGATCTGTGGATGCTGCATCATCCCAATACACCAAGACGTAGCATCTATGAAGCCAATATAAATAACGATTTTTTATGCGTTATTTTACTTTTTTTTATACTGTGAAGATAAGTGAGATCTGCCCTAGAGTCAGCGCGTTTTTTTAGCTATGATCTAGGCTTGCTTAAAGTTATTAAAATATGGAGTGTGACGTGAAACCAGTTCGTCTGGCAATCCTCGGTCTTGGTACTGTGGGTGGTGGTGCCCTTAAACTATTAAAAGAAAATGCTGCTGAGATTAGACGTCGCACCGGTCGTGAAATTGAAATCACTTATGTGGGAACACGTCGTCCGCGTCCTGACCTAAACTTGCCTGAATCGGTCAAGCAAAGCTCCGACTTGATGGACATTGTCCGTCAACCCGATGTAGACGTGGTGGTTGAAGTGATGGGCGGTATTCACCCTGCTTATGACGTGATCATGGAAGCCATGAAGCACGGCAAACAAGTAGTGACAGCCAACAAAGCCCTACTTGCAGAACACGGCAATGAGCTATTTAAAGCAGCTGAAGACAATGCCGTACAAATTGCCTATGAAGCTGCGGTTGCAGGTGGTATTCCAATTATTAAAGTCATCCGTGAAGGTTTGGCTGCCAACAAAATTGAATGGTTGGCAGGCATCATCAACGGTACAGGCAACTTCATTTTAAGTGAAATGCGTGAAAAAGGTCGTGCATTTGAAGACGTACTGAAAGAAGCACAAGAATTAGGCTATGCCGAAGCCGATCCGACTTTTGACGTCGAAGGTATTGATGCTGCTCACAAACTGACTATTTTGGCTTCATGTGCATTTGGTATTCCACTACAGTTTGACAAAGTCTTTACCGAAGGTATTGGCAAAGTGACCGCACAAGATGTGAAATATGCCGAAGAACTCGGTTTCCGCATCAAACACTTGGGGATTGCCCGTCGTACCGATAAAGGTATTGAATTGCGTGTTCACCCAACTTTAATTCCTGAAGAAGAATTGATTGCCAATGTTAATGGCGTGAAAAACGCGGTCTTGGTACAAGCCAATGCGGTTGGTCCAACGCTCTATTATGGCGCAGGTGCAGGTGCAGGCCCAACAGCCTCTGCAGTAGTTGCAGATGTTGTTGATATTGTCCGTGACATTTCTTATACCGAAGATGGCGCAGGTACAATTCCGCAATTGGCATTTGAAGCCTTAACCGACTTGCCAATTTTAAGCCGTGAAGAAATGACCACGGGTTACTACATTCGCATTAATGCCGAAGACCAAACTGGCGTACTTGCTGATGTGACCACTATTTTAAGCCGCGCGGGAATCAGTATTGATGCCATCATGCAGCAATCACGCTTAAAAGACCTTATTCCTATCGTGATTCTGACTGACCCAGTCCTAGAATCAAAAATGGATGAAGCGTTACAACAAATTCAAGCATTGCCAACCATTCATGGCGAAATTGTGCGAATTCGTTTAGAATCGCTTGATAATTAATCGGGTGGAGGGGAGTATTTCCCCTTGCCAAGCTCTACACACAATTGGAACATCATCATGTCGAATGCCAATCGTTATACTGGTTTAGTTGACCGTTATCGTGACCGTTTACCAGTGTCTGCAACCACACGTGCAATCTCTCTAGGCGAAGGAAACACGCCACTGATTAAGCTTGAGAATATTCCACGCATTATTGGTAAAGATGTTGAAATTTATGTGAAGTATGAAGGCTTAAACCCGACAGGTTCATTTAAAGACCGTGGTATGACCATGGCAGTTACTAAAGCAGTTGAAGAAGGTTCAAAAGCCATTATCTGTGCATCTACAGGTAATACTTCTGCTGCTGCTGCTGCCTATGCTGCACGTGCAGGCATCAAAGCATTCGTTTTAATTCCTGAAGGCAAAATTGCCATGGGTAAAATGGCACAAGCGATGATGTACGGTGCCATCACCATGCAAATCCGCGGTAACTTTGACGATGGTATGCGTCTAGTTAAAGAAGTTGCTGACCAAGCACCTGTGACCATTGTGAACTCGATCAACCCTTACCGCCTACAAGGTCAAAAGACCATTGCGTATGAAATTGTAGATGAGTTAGGTCGTGCACCAGATTACCACTGCTTACCTGTAGGTAACGCAGGCAACATTACTGCACACTGGATGGGTTATACCGAAGCGGTTGCCAACCAATCTGCCGATCAATTCGAGCAAGTGGTTTATGACGCAGCAACGGACAAATTCACAGGTCCAAACCCTGAAGGTCGCCCAATCATGGTGGGTTATCAAGCATCTGGCGCTGCACCATTCTTACGTGGTGCGCCTGTAGAAAACCCTGAAACTGTTGCAACTGCAATTCGTATTGGTAACCCACAAAGCTGGAATCATGCTAAAGCCGTTGTACGCGATTCAGAAGGTTGGTTTGATGAGCTAACTGATGCTGAAATCTTAGAAGCACAACGCATGCTTTCAATGTATGAAGGCGTATTTGTTGAGCCTGCATCTGCTGCGTCTATTGGTGGTGCAATGCGCGACATCAAAGCAGGTAAAATCAAAGAAGGTTCTGTGATTGTATGTACCGTAACAGGTAACGGTCTGAAAGATCCTGACACTGCAATGAAACAATGTGCAGATGCGGTGATGCTCTCTATTGATGCTACAATGCAACAAGTAAAAGACTCTATCCTTTCAAACATGTAAGTTTTGAATCGTGATCAAAAAAACCTGCATTAGCAGGTTTTTTTGTGTTTGGAATTATGCAACTTTAACGGAAGTTGAGTCATACGATTGATAACTCAACGCTCCAAGCTGAATGTGCTCTTAAATACGTTTAGGTAACTGGCTTGCCCAACTCATTAAGCGAGTTGCATCATTGGTACGTGCTTGTGAAGTATCTGCACCCAAAAGCACCACCACTGCAGGACGGTTATTCAAAGTGGTATGCATCACCACACAACGCCCTGCTTCATTGATATAGCCTGTTTTAGACAGATTAATATTCCAACCACCATTACGTACCAGTGCATTGGTATTGTTAGATTTTAAAACACGATAACCCAAGTTAAAGTCATAGGTTGGCGTGGTTGAGAATTGGCGAATCAAACCATATTGCGAAGCGGTGCTGACCAAAATACCCAAATCACGCGCAGAAGATACATTACGTGGGTCTAAGCCTGTTGCTTCGGTAAAACGGGTAGAATGCATGCCCAATTCACGCGCTTTAGCATTCATTGCGGCTACAAAGGCATTTTTCCCACCTGGATAAGTACGTGCCAACGCTGCTGCTGCAGGATTTTCAGATTTCATTAATGCAAACAGTAACGCTTCGGCACGGTTTAACTTGTCGCCCACACGCAAAGTTGAGCTTGAGTTTTTACCTGCTGCACCTGCAAAATCAATCGATTGCAAAGTGATTTGTTCAGACATATTCAAACGTGCATCAGAAGTCACCACGGCAGTCATCACCTTGGTCACAGATGCAATAGGTAATGCCACATTGGTATTTTTGCTATACAGCACTTCACCTGTTTGCGCATCCATCACCAAAGCCGCACGTGCATTAACTGATGGTTGGTTGCTATAAGCAGAGGTATCTAAAATACGGACTGTTTTAGGCGCAGTGGAAGCAGGTGCAACACCATTGCTACTACGCACTGTAGTGGTAATTTTCGTTGAACCTGGCGGAGTAGGTTCAGCAACATAGCTCTCTGGCGCAGCCTGAGCGCTCGCACTGGTACTTTCCAGATCACCATTTAAGAATTGATCGGCTTGCTCCGAAGACCAACTTAAGGTCGCCTGACCGTCGCTCCCAGAGGAAGGATTGATGACAAGTTCAGCAAAACTGACAGAACTTAGGCTGAACATCATAGATGCGACCAGCACATGCATGAACGACTTCTTAGAATTTTTCACGACTGCTTACTCAACTCAGGGAGGTAAGATACATTTGCGTATTACCTCAAATATGCCTTACATTTAAAAATACAACAATGAATCGTTTTTGACACCATATTGTGCAGAACTTTTCATTCTAGATTAAGAATAGCATTGCTAATTTTGTCGTTTCATTGCAAGCTAATTTTGCTTTATGTAACAAAAAAGATGATTTTTTCAAAGGGAGAGTGTAGGTGATCACAGTTTTAGTAGTCGACGATCATGAATTGGTACGTACTGGGATTTGCCGTATGCTCGAAGACCATGCCGATGTGCAGGTGATTGGACAAGCTGAATCGGGTGAAGAAGCGATTACCTTAGTGCGTCAGCATCATCCCAATGTGGTGTTGTTAGATGTGAACATGCCTGGGATTGGAGGCGTAGAAACCACACGTCGTCTATTGCAAACTGCACCAGACACTAAGGTCTTGGCGGTGAGTGGTTTGGCAGAAGAACCCTACCCTTCTTTATTGCTGAAAGCAGGTGCAAAAGGCTATATCACCAAAGGCGCACCTGTCAGTGAAATGGTACGTGCCATTAAAAAAGTCATGCAGGGCGGTAAATACTTCAGTGCCGACATTGCCGAACAACTGGCAAGTTCATACTTATCTGACACACAACAATCGCCTTTTGATAGTCTTTCAGAACGTGAAATGCAAGTGGCGATGATGGTGGTGAATTGTATTAGCGCACAGGAAATTGCCGATAAGTTGTTTGTCAGTGTAAAAACCGTAAATACCTATCGTTACCGTATTTTTGAAAAATTAAATATTGATAGTGATGTCAAACTGACTCACCTTGCCATTCGTTATGGACTGATTAAACCCTAAATTTTCAACGCTGTTGATGCACAAATAAGACCTTTACGATATGCCAGATTTAAAACAACATTCTGAGTTAAATCAGTATCATCTTGGCATGTGGTATGGTACTTACCGACTGCTGATTGCCTTTTGTTTGCTGCTGATTACCCTACTCACCTTTCAGCAGCTTGGCACACAATATCAGCACCCGGGTTTATATCTGTATACCTTGGTCTGCTATTTTATTTTTAGCTGCCTGCAACTGATCAGCTATAAATATATTCCTTTTAAAAGCACGCAACAACTGACCCTGTTTTTTGCAGTCGATATTATCGCGCTCAGTAGCCTGACTTTTGCCAGCGATGGCCCTAATTTATATTTAAGTCTGCTGTTTGCGATCACGATTTTTGCAGCATCACTCTTGCTGCAAAAGCGTAAAGCCTTAGCCATTACCCTCATCGCGATGATTATGGTGATTTACCAACACTTTGTTGGGAGTTTGCTGGACTTTTCATCGCTAAATAATATTGGTCAAAGTGCGCTATTGGCATTTTTATTTTGGGTGGTTTATGGCAGTGGACGTATTGCAGTACGGCGTTTCCAAATTTTAGAAAATCTAAATTTTTCGCAATCTTTGGAATTAAACCGCCTACAAAATATCAACCGTTATATTTTAGAACAAACCGAAATGGGCTATTTGGTTTTAGATGAAAATTGCTATGTCGTCCTCAGTAACCCTGCAGCCTGTCATCTGTTGGGGATTCATCCTAAATATGCGCACGCGACCTATCCATTGTATAAAATTCAGCCCGATTTATTTGATCTGTTCAAATTTGATCAATTGCAAGATGGAGAAAAATTTCAATTCGAGTCGCAACTAAGTCATTTTCATGTGCATATTCAGGTACAAAAACTCAAAGTGCCACATCAAACGCTGACTTTATTGGCGCTGCAGGATGGACGTAAAATCAATCAGCAAGTCCAGCAACTCAAATTAGCCGCCTTAGGACAACTCTCTGCCAGTATTGCGCACGAAATTCGCAACCCGTTGGCAGCCATTGTACAAGCCAACAATTTATTTACAGGCAGTGATGCTGCACAGCAACAATTGCTGTCGGACATGATCAGCAAACAAGCGACACGGATTGATAAGATTATTCACGACACGCTGAGTATGGTCAAAAATAAACAAACCACGCCTGTCGCGATTCAGCTCAATCAATTTTTGCCACAATTCATTCAGGAAGATTTACCTGATGCAGCGAGTCAAATTCAGCTTACACTGACCGAACCACTGAGCATCCAGTTTGATGAATCACAGTTTCGCCAAGTGCTGATTAACCTGATTCGTAACGCCATTCGACACAATGCTGCACAGCAGCCCATTGAGATTACGGCCTATCCGCAAGCAACTTATATTTATATTGATGTGCGGGATTTTGGTGCAGGTGTCGCCAGTCAAGATCTCCTCTATCTGTTCCAGCCATTTTTCAGTACCGAAATCAATGGAACTGGTTTAGGATTGTATCTATCGCATAGTTTTTGCGAGGCGAATCAAGCCAAGCTGAGCTATGTAGAACAAGAACAAGGCGCATGTTTCAGGATGAAATGTCTACGTGCCATTGAATAAACGCGATTGATATTGGATCAATCTTGTTGCTGTGGTTTTGATTTAATTTTGTGTGGTTTTGGGGAAAATATGCACGCTGTTCAACCTTTGGTTTTATTGGTCGATGACGAAGAAGACCTTTGTACCCTCATGCAGATGACTTTGGCACGTATGGGGATTCAAACCCATGTCGCGTATCGTTTAGCACAAGCCAAGCAATTATTGGCAGAACATCAGTACGATGCTTGCTTAACCGACTTAAACCTGCCCGATGGCAATGGCTTGCAACTGGTTGAATGGATTTCCGAACAATATCCGAATGTACCTGTTGCCGTATTGACCGCCTACGGCAATATGGATATTGCGATTGCTGCTTTAAAAGCAGGTGCATTTGACTTTGTCAGCAAGCCTGTCAATCAAATACATTTACAGCAACTCCTTGAAAAAGCACTGAATAAACCTTTCGACACCACCGATCATCACAGCCAAGATCAGCTTGAATATAAAATGTTGATTGGGCAGTCTTTGCCTATTCAACAATTGCGCAGCACCATCAAAAAAATTGCGCGCTCGCAAGCGCCTGTATTTATTACAGGCGAATCGGGTACGGGGAAAGAAGTTGTCGCCAATTTGGTTCACCGTTTAAGTAACCGCAACGAAGGACCATTTATTGCAATTAACTGTGGTGCAATCCCCACCGAACTCATGGAAAGCGAGCTATTTGGACACAAAAAAGGTAGCTTTACAGGAGCGACTCAAGACAAACAAGGTCTGATTCAATCTGCACATGGCGGCAGCTTATTTTTAGATGAAATTGCCGAACTGCCACTGAGCATGCAAGTCAAACTGCTGCGTGCCGTTCAGGAAAAGCGCATCCGTCCTGTGGGTTCAGATAGTGAAATTGATGTCGATTTTCGTGTGATCAGCGCCAGTCATCAGGACTTAGAAAGTTTGGTTCAGCAAGGACGTTTCCGTCAGGATTTATTCTTCCGTATTCACGTGATGGATTTGGTCTTGCCTGCCTTGCGTGAACGTGGACAAGATATTCTGTTATTGGCAGACCACTTCATTCAAAAAGTTGCACAAGAATGGGACATTCCTGCCAAACAACTGACACCTCGTGCCCAGCAATTTTTATTAGAACAGTACTATCCAGGTAATGTGCGTGAGTTACGCAATATTATTGAACGTGCCATTACCCTGAGTGATGATGATGTTATTGATCTCAAACACTTACAAACCGCACCCTTGCGCCAATTCAGTATGAGCAATACAGCAACCACTGAATCACAACCTACAGCAGAAACACCACAGCAGATCGTGACAGATGTATTGCTGACAGGACGCAAACTGCCTGAAGAAGGTTTAGAAGCCTACTTGGAAAAAGTAGAAAAAGACATTTTACTGAATGCGCTGCACCTGACCCACTGGAACCGTACGTTGGCAGCAAAAAAATTGGGCATGTCTTTCCGTTCTTTGCGCTATCGTCTGAAAAAGTTTGGATTAGATACTGAAGATGAGTAAACGCTAAACAATGAAGACTGTCTAAAAATACGTGTTACTCAGATGAGACTTAACGGCGGCTCAGCAGTAAATCTGCCACATGCTCAAGATAAGCCTCTTCTTTCATTTCAGGACTTTGAATATATTGCTGATTCGGCTGAATCCCAACCCCTTCAATCATTTGCTCGCGTGGGGTGTAATAATGCGAAACCGTCATTTGTAAGGCAGCACCATCGCTAAGTGGGAACAGTTTTTGCACCACCCCCTTGCCATAACTTTTTTCGCCCATCACCCAAGCGCGTGAATGGTCTTTTAAAGCACCGGTAAAGACTTCTGCCGCAGATGCAGAGCGATGATTAATCAGTACTCCGACTTTTAAATTTTGAAATTCAAAGCTAGGTAACGCCTGAAATTGTTGATCGCCTTCAGAACGACTTTTGGTCGATACAATCACACCCTGATTTAAAAATAAATCGGCAGATTCCACCGCAGCAGACAGTAAGCCTCCTGGGTTATTACGCAGATCAATCAATACGGCTTTTAAGCGTGGCGTGCTATGTTCTTCAATTAAGCGTTTAATTTCATTGGCGGTGTCTTGCTGAAACACACGTACTTTTAACAACAAGACCTGATTAGAAAGCATCTGCGCCTGAATATCGGTTTCTACTTTTTTGTTGCGTACCAACATAATTTCAGGCTGATTGGCTGCACGTTGTACGCTTACAGTCGATCCCACTGAGCCTGTGAGCAGGTTATTGACCTGATCTGCACTCAGCTTTTTCAGTTCTTGGTTATCAATTTTAAATAGGCTGTCGCCATTCTTCAGCCCTTGTTTAGCCGAGTCGGCATTGGCACTTAAATTTTGAATGACCCAATGTTGCTGGGCAGCGTCATAGCGCAAAGTAAAATCAACCGAGGCCAAGTCGCCTTCGGTATATTGTAAAAGTTGTTTATATTCTTCAGCAGTTAAATAGCGTGAATAACGATCTAAACCGCTCACCAAGCCACGAATGGCTTGCTGAAACAAGGCATCATCACTTTTTTCAGTCACATAGTTGTCTTTGACAATGCCATAGATTTGCACAAATTCCTGTATCGACTCTACAGGCACATCGACATAGTCCTGTTGTAGTGTAGGGCCATCTAACTCCAAATCTGGCGCAGCCCAAACACTCGAATGACTGGCACACAACACGCTTGCCAACACAACCGCATAAATTTTGTGAGCCGTCATTCCATCATCTACCTGTCTCGAGGGTTATGCCTGTAGGCGAATTAAGTTGCGACCTTGCATATCTGCAGGCACTGGCAATTGCATCAAATTCAATAGAGTTGGTGCAACATCTGCCAACACACCACCTTCCAAAATGGTGGCCTGAGTTGGGCCTACATAAATGAATGGCACCAATTCAGTGGTGTGCTGAGTATGTACCTGACCACTGTCATAGTCTTGCATTTGCTCGACGTTACCATGGTCAGCGGTAATAATCATGTGACCTTGTTTCGCCATCACCGCTTCATAGACACGACCCAAACAGGTATCTACTGCTTCAACTGCTTTGACTGCTGCATCAAACACACCAGTATGACCGACCATATCGCCATTGGCATAGTTCACTACCAACAAATCATATTCACCTGAATTAATGGCTGCAACCAGTTCATCAGTCACTTCATAAGCGCTCATTTCAGGTTTTAAGTCGTAGGTTGCTACGTTTGGCGATGGAATCAGGATACGTTTTTCACCCGGATATTCATCTTCACGACCACCACTAAAGAAGAACGTCACGTGTGCGTATTTTTCAGTTTCAGCAATACGCAATTGTGTTTTGCCCAAGTCTGATAAATATTCACCAATCGAGTTTTTCAAATCTTCTGGCATGTACGCCACTGGCGCAGCAATGCTGGCTTGATAACGGGTCAGCATCACAAATTTAGACAATTGCGGCACAACTTTACGTTCAAAACCAGCAAAATCCTGTTCCACAAAGGCTTTGGTCAATTCACGTGCACGGTCAGCACGGAAGTTCATAAACACCACGCTGTCGCCATCTTGAATTTTGGCAATTTCACCAATACGGGCGGCTTTAACAAACTCATCGCTTTCATCTGCCGCATAAGCCGCTGCCAAGCCTTCAACCGCAGTTGCCGCAGTGCGTACTGCCTCACCTTCGGTAAGTAGACGATAGGCTTGTTCTACACGATCCCAACGGTTGTCACGATCCATCGCATAGTAGCGACCAATCAGGCTGGCAATGCGCCCCTGATTTGGATATTGTGCAAATAATGCGTCCAGTTTTTCCAAAGAAGGCTGCGCGCTTTTTGGTGGCGTATCACGGCCATCTAAAAAGGCATGTAGATAAACTTTTGCACCACGTTTTAATGCCAATTCTGCCATCGCCACGATATGATCTTCATGCGAATGCACACCGCCTTCAGACAATAAACCAAGCAGATGCACTGCACCGTTGGCTGCTTTGGCTTTTTCTACCGCATCGACCAACACTTCATGTTCAAAGAAAGCGCCTGTACGAATGTCTTTGGTAATACGGGTAAAGTCTTGGTACAACACACGTCCTGCACCCAAGTTCATGTGACCAACTTCAGAGTTACCCATTTGACCATCTGGCAAGCCCACATCTTCACCTGAACCAGAGATCAAACCATGCGGATGCTTTTCCTGCATAGCAGTCAAATTTGGTCGTTTCGCTGCTAAAAACGCGTTGTCTTCGACCGCTTCGCGATGACCCACACCATCCATAATCACCAATACGTGAGGGATTTTGCCAGCAGTTGCATCCGCCATAATCAATACTCTTTTTCGTCTACAAATTAATCATGCTATCTTAACGAATTTTGCGTCAAGACTCTATGTTCAGAAGATGGTTTCCGCCACTGATTCAGATAGGTTTACCCAATCATACGGAAAAAGCAGCAGCATCGGCCCGCACTTAACGCGCACGATGCAGTAAGTAACCGCCGATGACAAACATCAGAATAATAGGAATAAATACGAACCACGCAGGCGATGGTGCATAGACCAAGCTGGCATAGCCCAAGAAATCCTGTAAATAAAAGAAGGTTAAGCCGACAAATAAAGCAATCACCAAACGGAAACCCATAGATTGCTGACGTAACGGCCCAAAAATAAAGGAGCAAGCAATCACCACCAAAGCAATCAGCGCAAAGGGTGCACCAAGTTTTTGCCAGAACGCCAGTTGGTAGGTTTTGGGTACTTGGCTGTATTCATGCATATAACTCATGAAACTGACCAATTGACTTGGGGATAAATCTTCAGGGTCGATGGTGACCATGTGCACATATTTCGGTTGCAATGCTAAAGCCAAAGCCTGTTCGCTGTTTTTAGCTAAAGTCGCGTTGCCCGCCTGCAAAATATCCATCTGTTCAGTTTGATTGAGCAACCAACTACCGTCTTTAACAAACTGTCCCTGATCTGCAGACAATGTACCACGCAAGCGATAATTATCATCAAAATCGACCACTTGTACATTTTTGAGCTGCCCTTGGGCATTGGCGTAGTCAATATAAATAAAACGATTGCCTTCGCGCGACCAATAGCCACGAACTTCACCCAGCTCAGCGACGCTACGGTGACTTTTAACACTTTTGGCTTGTTCATTGGTGTATGGAATCACCCATTCACTGAGCACAAAAGACAGCAGTACCAATACCATGGCGGAACGAATCACCCATCCCACAATACGCCACAGGCTAATCCCTGCAGAACGCATCACAATCAATTCGCTGTTGGATGCCAACGTACCCAAGCCTAACACTGCGCCAATCAAGGCAGAAATCGGCAAAATTTCATAGAGATAATTTGGCGCACCCCACAATACATACAGCAATGCCTGCCATGCACTATAGTTTTCATTGAGTGAACCCAATTCGCCTAAATAGGTAAACAACACCTGCAAACCAGACAAAATTGCCGTTGCACCAAACATAGCCAGTGCTGTGGTCTTGGTAACGTGTTTTGCAACTATACGACGTGCCAACATCTTAAGACCTCACTCGCTGAATTTGCTGCTTAATTTTAGGTGCCAATTTTTGTTTACGCGAGAACAAGGCTGCCGCAATCGCATAAGCCAACAACACCAACGGATAAGCAATCATGCCCATTTCTTGTTTGCTGATACGGGTTTTAACCGCCATGAGCGCCACAATCAAACTGGCGAAAATTAACAAAGCAGGAAACAGTTTTAAATAACGCCCCTGACGCGGACTAACTTCTGACAATGCCACGGCTAAAAATAATGCCACCACAATTGCAAAAGGCACAAAAATACGCCAGCCGAGTTCACTTGCGACCACAGGGTCTGCACGGTTTTTCCAAAGTTGCGAGGTGGTTAAGGCTTCTACTTCGGCACTTTCAAATTTGGCTTCTTTGTCATTTTCTAAACGTAAACGATAACTTTGGAATTCTGCCTGTGAATATTTGGCTGTGCCCGGAAATATTTCATAACGACGCCCTTCGACCAAATCCACCACATTGGCAGGATCATTTTCCAACTCTACCCGTGTCGCTTCTTTTGCCAGAATCATGACATCAGGACGACCTGCTTTTTCTGCACGTTGATAAAAGAAAATATCTTTCAGGTTTTTACGATCTTCGGACAGATCGCCTGCGTAAATGGTATATGGCCCTGAAGAAATAAATTCTTTGGGTCGCACCAAATCAAAACCTGTGCGTACTGCCTGACTGGTGGTCAATGCTTCAAACTGACGCAGTCCCCACGGTGATGCCCACAGCATTAAGAAACCTTGAACGATTAGAAATACCAAGGTCATTGGCACCAATAAACGTGCCAGTTGATGCCGACTCACACCACTACTATTGAGCACCGCCATTTCATGGTCGACATATAAACGACCAAATACCAGCATCAAACCAATAAAGAAACCCAAAGGTAAGATCAGCGTCAAAAATTCAGGCAAGCGATAGCCAATGATGCTGAATAAAATACTCGCATCCAAACGCCCTTGTGCCGCCACGCCAAAATACTTGATCAAGCGACCACCCATCATGATCAAAGTCAGTAAGGCAATCACAACCAAGGATGTCGACACAACTTGCTTGACCAAATAACGCCGAATAATCAAATTATTTCTTCCAAAATGTGAGGGAATCCAATTCGCGTTAGTTTACCTGAATGTTGAAAATATAAAACCTATCGCCTTGTTATACATTGAAACTCGACGCATAAAAATGTTTCAATGGTTGCATAGTTTGCACATTTAGATAGGCATAAAATCCAGTGATTAAATTTAGCTTAAGTCCCTCATTCCAAGAACACAGCGCGAGTGAATCTTTGTCAATTTTAGTGGCTGCAGAACAGGTGCCACAGGCAACTGCTGCTTATCAAATCAAGGATTTAGACAGCATTATTCAAGCGACACAATTTAAAGCAGGCTTTAATGAAAGTTTAAGTTTGGTGGCTAGCGTTGTTGAATGCGCCAATAGCAACCTGATCGGTTTGGGTAAAACCGAAGAGTTACCAGCCGCAAAGCTGGCAAAAATTGCACAAAGCATTATCAAATCTTCACAAAAAAAATTTAAACAGATCAGCATTGACTTGTCTGCCCTGCCTAGCGAGCTGCATTATGTATTTGCACTCAGCCTGACCCAAGCAGCCTATGCTTTTGATGAATACAAAAGCAAAAAGAATGAATTTCAGCTTGAACAAATCCATTTCATTGCCAATAACAGCCCACTCAGCGCAGATCAACTTCAATTGATTGAAGCCATGCAATCGGGTCAAAACATGGCACGTGACTTGGGCAACCGTCCGGGCAACATTTGTTTCCCTGAATATTTGGCAGAACAAGCTCAAGCACTTGCGGCAGAATATCCAGACCTACTCAAAGTCACCATTTTAGATGAAGCAGAAATGGCAGAATTAGGCATGGGCGCTTTCCTTGCAGTCAGTCAAGGTTCAGATCGTCCAGGGCGCATTATTAGCCTCGAATATCAAGCACAGCGTGATGAAGCACCTGTGGTCTTAGTCGGTAAAGGGATTACTTTTGATACAGGCGGCATTTCACTCAAACCCGGCTTAGGGATGGATGAAATGAAATTTGATATGTGTGGTTCTGCTTCAGTTTTAGGCACCATGCGCGCGCTATGTGAAGCACGTTTACCTATCCATGTGGTCGGCACGATTGCCGCTGCAGAAAATATGCCGTCAGGCAAAGCCACTCGCCCGGGTGATATTGTGACCAGTATGAGCGGCCAAACCATCGAAATTTTAAATACCGATGCCGAAGGTCGTTTGGTGCTGTGCGATACCCTAACCTATGTGAAACGCTTCAACCCTGCTTTGGTGATTGATATTGCGACTTTAACAGGCGCTTGCGTGGTTGCACTCGGTTCGGTATTGACAGGCATGTTTACCCCAGATGATGAACTTGCGGCGGAATTGGATGCTGCGGGACACACTGCATTTGACCGTGTATGGCGTATGCCCGTGATTGACGATTACCAAGAACAACTGGATTCACCATTTGCCGATATTGGCAATATTGGTGGGCCTAAAGCAGGTTCAGTTACTGCAGCATGCTTCTTGCAACGCTTTACCCGTGACTATCGCTGGGCGCATCTAGACATTGCAGGCACTGCATGGAATTCAGGCAGCAATAAAGGCGCAACAGGTCGTCCTGTACCGTTATTGATGCAGTTCCTCGCACAACGTGCAAGCAATAATGGCTAAAGTTAGCTTTTATTTGTTTGAAAAAAGTCCTGAACGGCAAGTGGAAAGCACTTGCCGTTTATGCCGCAAAATTTTGCGGCAGCAGGCACGCATTTGGCTGCATTGCCCTGATCCAGAGTTACAGCAAATATTAGATGAGCGTCTGTGGAGTTTTGATGCCAGCAGTTTTATTCCGCATGGCATTAACCAAACACAGGCCAGCGTATGTATTTCTGCCGAATTACCGCAGCAATCGGACTGGATTGTGTTTAATTTTAACAGTCAGGCACTTGAAGCCTATGCAAAATTTAGTCACATTATTGAGATTATTGAAAATCACGAAGCAGCTAAAGTGCTTGGACGTGAAAAATTTAAACAATATCGACGTTTGGGCATAGAACCACAGACGTTTAAGCTTTAATTTTAAAACGTTTTTTTAAAAATACTGCTCAAAATAAGGAGAGATGCGGTGACTTTAAATGTCGGCTCAGATTTTAAACAGCGCTGGTTAACCGCGCCTCAGGCTGTGCGCCAGACATTTATGGATGATCTGCATCGAATTTGTGAGGTCTTGCAACCTGAAACGCAATTACACAACTGGATTGCAGAAGATCAGCGCGCTCAGCAACAATCACAGGAAAAAATTGAACAAGCCTATGCTGACCTAAAAGCACGTTTGATTGAAGAAGCACGGCAACGTCGCCAATTGGCACTCGAACTCAAATTAGAACAGCAACGTGCAGAACAAGCCGCTTATGCTGCACAGCTACAGCAAGATGAAGCGCAACGCTTTGCAGAACAAACTCAAGCACTTGAGTTGATGCGTCAAAGTCTGGATCAGGAAATTTCAAACTATACTGCACGTTATGAGCAAAATCCTGAATTACCTGCAGTGACTTTTAATCAAGCCGCAACTGCGGTAAGTGATGATCAAATTGTTTCTGAACTTGAAAGTGTACGTTTGCGTTTAGAGCTAGAAGCCGAAACTCAAATTGAGCAGGCGGTAACGATCTTTCGTGCGCGACTACATGCTGCAGCCCAAGAAGAAATTGACTATATCTTAAAAAATTCAAATTTTTCTAAAGAATAATTTTACTTTTTATCCCCAATTAGCCCAAAGTCTTAAACCCAATGTCATCAAAATGAAATAATTTTGTCACATGATAATCATCCAGAAAAAGTTGAATTCTCAACTTTTATCTCCTTTAAATGACTTTTGTAATCATGGGTTTCAAATGGATATCTTGACGAAAATTTCAGGCAAAATCGACCATCTTAATGCGGGCGAACAGTGGAGTATTCGTGCTCAGGATTTATGGATCAGTCGTGCAGATTTCCAATCATTAAGCATGTACTTGTCTAAAGAAGCGGAAAAGGGTGAGTTTTCAATTCAAAGTAACGATACTTTTAGCCCGCGCTTGGGTGGCACAGAATTAATTGTCACCAAACACTAAAACTGAACAATATCAAAAGTCCACACGGTGGGCTTTTTTTGTGGCCATCAATCCACTTTTTTAGTTATCGCGGTGGATTTAGAAGAAGAAAATAGAAAAAATGAGGAATTTAAATCCAATCACCCAACCAAGACAAAATATTACCCAAGCCATAACCTATTGCCATTAAAGAAAAAATCCATACGGCAGCACCCACCACATTATAAAAACTAAAGGTCGCCAAAGGCATGTGCCCTGACCCTGCAGCAAATGGTGCAAATGAGCGTACAAACGGTATAAAACGCGCCATTAAAATAGTTTTGCCACCATGTTTCATAAAATAATGGTTGGTTTTGACAATATATTCAGGTTTGAAATAACGTGAATGTTGATGAAAATACTTCACCCCTAGAATTCGTCCAGTGTAATAGTTGACGCTATATCCCAAGACTGCCGCGACAAAAAGCAAAATCCCCATATAGTGCAAATGCACCACGTCAGTGGTGGAACACAAGGCACCAATTGCGATCAGCAAACTATCGCCTGGTAAAAAGAACATGAACACAGAACCTGTTTCTGCAAAAATAATCAGAAACAAAATGGCATAGATCCACAGACCATAATTATCGAGTAATAATGGCAGCCAGTGTTCCAAATTCATTAAAAAATCAATCATCTACATTAAACCAAAGGGGTGTTTATGATGAAAAAAACATCTTTATCTTTTTAATTATCCCTAAAAACAAAAAAACAGTCTAATTTTTCAATCAGACTGTTTAAATTTCATTCGGCTCTGTGCTTATTTTAAAAAGCCATTTTCAGCCAAGAATTCCATGCTAATTTTAGATTGCTGCGTAGTTTCTGCAGCTTTATCACCCAAGAGCAAACGCTCAATATAACGCGCCAAGACATCCACTTCTAAATTGACCTTGCTGCCAACTTTCCATGTGCCAATATTGGTACGCTCTGCCGTGTGTGGAATTAAATTCAGACTGATAACACTGCCGCGTAAATGGTTAATGGTCAGGCTGATGCCATCGACGGTCACCGAACCTTTTTCTGCCAAATATTTGGCAATTTCTGCAGGTGCAGTCACTTCATAGTAAATTGAACGTGCATCTTCACGTACCAGCGTAATTTCACCGACTGCATCAACATGCCCACTTACGATATGTCCACCAAAACGTGTGGTCGGTAACATGGCTTTTTCAACATTGACAGGCTGACCCACTTTCCATGTGCCTAAAGTGGTACGGTTTAAACTTTCACGGGACACATCTGCGGCATACCAATTGTCGCCCCATTCAATCACAGTCAGGCAAATACCATTGGTGGCAATTGAATCCCCCAAATGCACATCCGACATATCCAAATCGGTCTGAATACGCAAACGTACATCACCGCCCACACTTTGCAGGCTTTCTACTTTACCTAAACTTTCAATAATGCCTGTAAACATAATCTTTTCTCACATTCACTGAGGATTTGTGGATTTACCACAACGCCAATTGGGTACTCACGCCTGAGGTATCTACACCACCCAATTCTGCAAAATGGTAAAGTTGCCCTAACAACTGGCGAATAGGTGGGCCTGACTTAGCATGCGTATCGGTAATCACAATAAATTCCAGTACGCGCGCACGCTCAGACTGACGCTGTTTACTCACGCGATAACGCGGAACATCTTGCGTCAATAACGTCACTCGACCGCGTTTTAAATTGGCTTGCAACAAGTCTGTGGCACTAATATTACCATCGGTAGAATAACTGGTCAGAATAAAACGTGCATTAATGGTGTCCAATAAGGTTTCATACGCCTCTTTGGCGTACTTAGATGAGTTGTATGGACTTGGGCGTTCTTTGCGCCATGCGCGGTCAATACCGCTTTTAAAGCCTTTGGTGTCTGGAGTTGGTAAATCAATCTGATCCCACAAAGTTAAGGCATTTAACACATGATAGTTACTGCTATAAGCATGTTGATTATACGGTGGGTCTAAATAAGCCACATCCACCTCAAAACCACTCATTTGATTGGCAAGATGCTGTGCATCGACACACCACATTTCTGCAGCAGGTTTATTCGGTTCGCCAATGTCACAAAAACGACTTGGAGTGAGCCACAATAATGATTCAATTCGTTCGAGTGCAGTTTGGGTTTTGCCGCCCCAGCCGTGGTGGAAGCTTTTAAACACCCCGCTGGTATTGCTGACAAAACTGGCAGAGTACAACAACGGCGCCAACAATGCCGACATCTCGACATCATCAATGGCGCCCTGCGCTTGCCACGTGGCAATTTGCTGACGAATCGCATCTATGCGCATGCCGTTACGACGTTTAAAGAATAAACGGTCACGACTTGGGTCATAAATTTCGTCATTGCGCGGGCACAAGTTATGCGTCACCCAGCCTTTGACTTCAGGCAAACGGTTCAAATAATCAATGGCTTTTTGATAGCCACCTAATTCTTTAAACGCAGGTGCTTCAGTGCAGGCCAAAATCGCATGGTTTAAGGCATGGCTGTACGGTTCCCAGTCATTGGCAATCACCCGATAACCATTTTGGCGCGCCAAACGTGATACCACTCCTGAACCTGCAAAAAAATCGGCAAAAATTGGCGCACGACCATTTTTAGGATGCAGCGTTCCTGTCTGTTCAAGTGCTTCTAAAATCAGATGCAGTAAACGGCGTTTATTGCCCAAATAAGGCACTAACTGATGGAATAAGTATTCATCAGTGGTGCGTGCCGCATGGCGACGTTTGTGATAAACCGTTGACTCTGAACTCATAGTGTCTCTTGAGAAGGAATTAACCTAAGGCGCACGTCATCACCCAATTGAGTGACATCGCAAAGTTTAAATCGAAGTTGCTCTGCCATCTGTTCAAATTCTGCATTAAACATGGCACGAGCCGAGCGCCCTAACAATGTAGGTGCCACATAGCTGATCACTTCATCGACCCAACCTTCCTGTAAGAAAGCGGTCGATAAGGTTGCTCCCGCTTCAACCAATACATCATAAATTTGATGTTGCTGTACCAATTGGGCAAGTAAGATGGCTAAAGGTTGCGGTTCCAATTGTAACACGCCCAAAGCAGCCAACTCTGCACGATACGGTCCCATCACCATCACCGTTTCAGGCTGCTGCAAAATTTGTGCGCTCAAAGGCAAACGACCTTGGCGATCTAAAATAATCCGTTTAGGTTGTACTACGCTGTGGATGTCATCTACACCCTCTAAATGGCGTACATTAAGCAGACAGTCATCGGCCAGTACCGTGTCGATCCCCGTTAATACTGCAGCAGAAATTGCCCGCCAATGCTGCACATCGGCACGGGCAGCCGTGCCTGTGATCCACTTGGACTCACCTGAAGCCATTGCCGTGCGACCATCCAAACTCGAAGCTACTTTTAAACGCACATAGGGCACGCCCGTAGCCATGGCTTTTAAAAAGCCTAAATTTAACTGACGCGCTTCGGCTTCTGCCACACCGACATCAACCTGAATACCCGCATCTTTTAAAATTTGAACGCCCTTACCTGCCACCAATGGATTTGGGTCTGGACATGCCACCACCACTTTAGCCACGCCTGCATCAACCAATGCTTTGGCACAAGGTGGTGTGCGTCCATAGTGCGCACACGGCTCCAAAGTTACATAGGCAGTTGCACCACGTGCCTGTTCATCTGCCTGACGCAAAGCAAAGACTTCGGCATGCGGTTGTCCTGCACGCGGATGATAACCTTCGCCCAATAATTGCGCATCTTTAACAATCACACAGCCGACATTTGGATTAGGTTTGGTACTGTATTGCCCCAAACGTGCCAATTCAATAGCACGACGCATCCAAAAAAGATCGTCGGGTGGTAAATTGGAAGTAGATTCAGTCATATTCAGATGTTGTGTGCTTTTTGCTGACATGAGGATTTATTGCTCACGTAACTGCATTTGTTCAATTTGACGACGAAACGCTTCGACATCCTGAAAGTCTTGATACACCGAAGCAAAACGAACATACGCCACATGATCCAGTGCAAATAAGGCCTGCATGACAATTTCACCAATGGTACGCGATTTCACATCGCGCTCACCTAAACGGCGAATTTGTAATTGGATGTCGCTGAGTACAGTTTCGATTTGCTCTTGGGTCACAGGACGCTTTTGTAAAGCATGCATCAGTGAACGACGCAGCTTGGCCTCATCGAAGGGTTCACTTTTCCCATCCGATTTAATCACACGTGGCATGACGACTTCATAACTTTCAAAAGTGGTAAAGCGTTCACCACAGCCAATACACTCACGACGTCGGCGAATTTGGCAGCCTTCTGCCGCCAAACGTGAGTCAATCACTTTACTGTCTGCAGCGTTGCAAAATGGACAATGCATAGCGGTTAAATTGCACAAATTTGAATGAAAATGCAGTGTAGCAAAATTTCTAAACTTTGTAGAGTTTTACGCAATATATAGAAAAAAAACAGCCCCAAAGGGCTGTTTTACACAATATATTGATTATGTGCTGTGTGGATTATTCGACACGCTCACCATGTTGGCTTAAGTCGAGTCCCATACGCTCATCTTCTGCAGCCACACGAATACCAATGGTTAGATCAATTACTTTTAAGATGATGAAAGTCAGTACAGCAGAGTAAGCAATGGTCGCTAACACACCTTCAACTTGCACCCAAAGTTGGCTCATCAAGTTGCTTGGTGCAGCATCGCCCATAATAAACTCGCTGGCAAAGAAGGCTGTTAAAATTGCACCAACAATACCACCTACACCATGTAGTCCAAAGGCATCTAGAGAGTCATCAGCTTTCAGGGCGCGTTTTAAGGCAGTAATACCCCAGAAACATACCACACCACCAATTAAACCCATCGCTAATGCACCACCAACAGTCACAAAACCTGCTGCTGGAGTAATCACCACCAAACCTGCTACAGCACCCGATGCAGCACCTAATACAGAACCTTTACCACGTACCAGTTTTTCTGCTACAAGCCATGCAATTGCTGCGGCTGCGGCTGCCACTTGAGTCACAACTAAGGCATAACCCGCTGCACCATTGGCACCTAAAGCAGAACCACCGTTGAAACCAAACCAGCCCACCCAGAGTAAACTTGCACCCAGTACAGTCAAAGTCAGGTTGTGCGGAGCCATAGATTCACGGCCCAAGCCCATACGTTTGCCCAACATGTATGCAGCAACTAAACCTGCAACACCCGAGTTAATATGAACAACAGTACCACCAGCAAAGTCGAGAGCACCATCATTGCCTAACCAACCACCACCCCATACCCAGTGGGTAATTGGTGCGTAGACCACGACCACCCAAATCGCGATAAAGGCAACAAAGGCACCAAACTTCATTCGTTCTGCAATTGAACCACTGATAATTGCCACAGTAATGATGGCAAAGGTCATTTGAAATATCACAAATAGAATTTCAGGAATACTGCCACTGAGCGCATCGGTACCAATGCCTGCCAGCATGACTTTGTCTAGACCACCAATAAAGGCATTACCTTCACCAAAGGCAAGACTATAACCAATGATTACCCAGACAATACTGACAATGGCAGCCGCCACAAAACTATAAGCCATCGTGTTTAAAACGTTTTTCTTACGCACCATACCGCCATAAAACAGTGCCAAACCTGGAATGGTCATGAGCAGTACCAAAGCGGTAGAAACTAAAATCCAAGCGGTATCGCCTGTATCTAAGACAGCTTCTGGTGATGTGGATGTGGTGTTTTCTGTAGTGGATGTTGCAGGTACTGCAATATCTGTAGTTGTTTCAATAGGAGATGTTTCGACAGTGGTTACTGCCACATCTGAAGTTGGAGTGGTGGCTGTTGCGGCTTCTTCAGCCCAAGCAACAGAACCACCGAGGAGTGCGCTCGATAGACTCAGCGCAAGTAGCATTTTTTTCATTTGTGTCCCCCGACCTTTGTTTTTGTGAGTTATTAGGTACTCAGCAAACTTCATGCCATCTTTTAAACAGCATCTGCACCCGTTTCACCTGTACGAATACGGATGACTTGTTCGAGGTTAGTCACAAAGATTTTGCCATCACCAATCTTGCCTGTACTAGCAACACGAGTGATTGACTCAATCACCGAATCGACCATTTCATCGCTAATTGCGATTTCGATTTTAACTTTAGGCAAGAAGTCAACGACGTACTCGGCGCCACGATAAAGTTCGGTATGACCTTTTTGGCGACCGAAGCCTTTGACTTCTGTTACGGTGATCCCTTGAACACCAATTTCAGATAATGCTTCACGCACATCATCTAATTTAAAGGGTTTTACAATTGCAGTTACGAGCTTCATGTGTGTTTTCCTTCGGCTTAATTCACCAGTAAGGTTTTATGTTCAAATTCCATGCCAAAGTTCTAAGGTCGGGGGAAATTAGAAACCGTGACATGAGTTTTCTTTATACCTTATTTTATACATTTATATGGTTTTGATCTTCAAAAAATAGACATATTTACTAGAAGATTTACGATTTTACTCATCGAATAAATCCATATTTCGTCTGAAATGCTATAGTCTATTCAAGACCAGTGCTACACTGCCTCCATTTTCTCCATCTTTGTGGAAACAACAATGATTGAAACTTTATTACAGGCCATTTTGGAACAAGTTGAACAACCTAAAAAAGATTTAGAACATAATTTACGTGCTTTGCTCAATGAAGCGATCACCAAAATGGATTTGGTCTCGCAAGATGAGCTAGACCGCCAACGTACTGCGCTTAATAATGCCAACTTACGTTTAAATGAATTGTTAAAACAAGTTGAAGCACTAGAACATAAAATTCAACTCAAAAAATAAGCACCAATTGAGTGCATAAAAAACAAAAACCAAACATTATAAAAATAACGCACCAAAACGGATCATCATAAAAATGTCTTTTGCCAAAGTGTATACGCGGGGGCTGCTCGGCTTGCACGCCCCTGCAATTGAAGTCGAAGTCCATCTGAGTCAAGGTTTACCTTCTTTAACCATTGTCGGTCTAGCCGAAGCTGCCGTACGTGAGAGTAAAGATCGGGTACGCTCTGCCATTATTAACAGTGGTTTTCAATTTCCGACCAAACGTCTGACCATTAATTTAGCGCCTGCCGACTTGCCCAAAGATGGTTCGCGTTTGGACTTAGCCATTGCTTTAGGCATTTTAATTGCTTCGGGACAATTGCCCGAACAAAGCACTGAAAGTTTAGAGTTTATTGGAGAATTGGCTTTAGATGGTCAATTGCGTCCCACCACAGGCACACTCAGTATTGCGATTGCCTGCCAACAGGCACAGCATCGTTTGGTTTTACCTGAACAAAATGCACAAGAAGCTGCTCAATTGCCTGACTTTGAAGTCTTTGCCGCCACACATTTAAAACAAGTTTGCGAACATTTGGCACAAAGCCAGCCTTTAAATAAAGTCACCGCGACTGCCCAACCACAGTTATCACATTCCGCCTTTGATTTAGTCGATGTTAAAGGACAGTTGCGCCCACGACGTGCTTTGGAAATTGCGGCTGCAGGTGGACATTCATTGCTATTCAAAGGCCCACCCGGTACAGGCAAAACCTTATTGGCATCTAGGCTTTCCAGTATTTTACCGCCATTGAATATGCAGGAAAATTTAGAGGTCGCCAGCATCTATTCTGTGGCGGATAGCCCGCATACGTTTGGACAGCGTCCTTTTCGCGCCCCACATCATACCGCTTCTGCTGTAGCCTTGGTCGGTGGAGGCTCATATCCCAAACCCGGTGAAATTACCTTGGCGCATTTAGGCGTTTTATTTTTAGATGAATTACCTGAATTTGATAAAAAAGTGTTAGAAGTGCTGCGCCAACCTTTAGAGTCCAAAGAAATTGTGATCTCCCGCGCTTCTCGGCAAATTACCTTTCCAGCCAACTTTCAACTAATTGCCGCCATGAATCCCTGTCCTTGTGGTTATGCTTTTAATCAGGATGTGCGCTGCCAATGTTCTGCAGAAAGTATTAAACGCTATCAAAACCGTATTTCAGGGCCATTGTTAGACCGCATCGATTTACATATTGATGTTCCACCACTACAAGCCCATGAATTACAAGACAGTAGACCTGTTGAAGATTCAGAAACAGTGCGAAAACGTGTAATTCAAGCTTATGAATTGCAAATGCAACGACAAAAGGGCCTGAATATGTCACTCAGCCCAAAACAATTAGAACAATTTGCGCTATTAGATGGCACTGCACAGAATATTTTAACCATTGCACAACAACGGCTAAATTTGTCTGCACGCGCTTATCATCGGGTGTTACGCGTTGCACGTACTATTGCAGACTTGGCGCAAAGTGAACAAATTCAAAGTGCCCATTTAAGTGAAGCTTTGTCTTATCGTGGCAATCCAGCCTAGGTGAAAATATTGAGATATAAAAACAGCCCATTGCCATGTCTGCGCAATGGGCGAGTTATCTTGTTATTCTTTTAGATATCACTCCCAATTGGAGCTTTTTATTTATCCTGAATACAGAGGACTTAGAATGCTTTGGTCAAAGTAAACACAGCACCTGTTTCAACACCACGCTTCGCAGCGTGTGACATTCCATCGGTATCAATATCTGTACCAACAGCAGCCAATTCAGCAGATAAGCCTTCTACTGATGCAAAACTATAGCTCACACCCGCTTTCCAGTCGATATAACTGTCTTCGCCACCACCAAAATCAAAATCATCTGCTAGGGTGTAACCAATACCCGCAACACCTGAGAAACCTGTATCTGCAAACGGTACGCTATAAGTTGCATTGAAATACCAAGCATCTGTATCACCACCTAGAAAATCATTGGAGTAATTAATTGCGGTAGATAAGCTGGCATCTTTAAATCCTACATCGCTAAAGCCTAATTTGGCATAGGCTTCTAGCCAGTTTAAATCGCTTTCACTTGGGTAAAGGTAATACCATAGACCCACGTCTAATAATGGCTTGCTGGCAAAACTGTCTAAAGTAGTGGCATAACCCAAATAAGGGTCAAGTTCTAAATGCGCTGTGCCACCAAAATCGACATTGGAACCCCACACACCAGCATAAAGGCCTGAATCATGGCTCAACGCAAAACCCGCTTGCACCGCAGGATCACTCATTGTTTGTGTCATGCCACGAAAACGATAATCACTGGTCATTGCCGCAGTACCACTAAAAGACAATGCTGAAGTTGATTCTGATGCCATGCTTAGACCAGATGCTGCCATCATCGCTGCTGCAAAAAGTGTTTTAAATCCCATGTTCATGATTTTCCCCCTGCATCTGATGAGATGCTTGTGTCTATTGTTGTTTAACTCACATGGAGGATTGCAAACCGTGTGCCAACATTCAAAAAAACAAGATTTTCCATACTCAGAATAGGCTCACAACCACATCTAAATGATTGTTATTTATATTTATTTTTTAAATTAATAAATTTCTTATTTTCATCGCTATGGCCTACAACTCACTTTTGTTCATTCTTTTTACATAGATGTATAAGTCATATTTACCGTGTAAATACAGAATACATTGCAACATTTTTGATGTACCTGACTTAGAACTCAAATTTAAACTGCCTAAAAAAGTGCAATAACATTTATTCGCACATCTTTGCATATACTAAAAACTGGGACAAAGTCATTACTCATATGCTTACAGCCCCTTTCCCATTAAGGGCGAACAGCATGTTTGGCCTAGAAAAATATTGTTTGAATACGAATAATTTTTTTGCACCAAGAACATGCATATCATTCAAATTGTTAAACCGAATAGCCAATGTGAGATTTCAGCAGCATTGTGACAGGCCGATGCAATATCTTCTGAAGTTATTACACTTAAAAATTTAGCAAAAAGAGAAATGCTTACTGGGTCAAATTCATCAAAAACAGCACAAATAAAACACCGTATTTCACATGAAACACCTCATAGCTAAAAACTATTAGTTACCCCATCAACACCATTCTATTTTTTATACTTTTAGTTCAAATAAAAACCAAAATATACAACCTTATCTATTCTTAAATTTAAAACCGCACTTTTGAAGAAATACTTAACAAGATGAAATAAACATAAAATTTTAGGTTTTTACTTACTTATTTCGCCATAAACTATTAACTTAAACTGCTGAAATATTAAACAAAGATGATTTTATGGCTAAAATTTACAAAAAACTTAAAGCATTGCTCCCAAGTCATCCATTCTAGCTGTTCAGCTCATTTAAAATTATGTTTATGTTTTTACTAAAAATTAAAATAATTATTAAACTTTTAAAAATTCAATATTTTTAATGACCCTACAGTTTATCGAAAAAATGCTTAACTTTAGTGTCATAAGCACCTTAAAAATGATATTTTCGCGCCTAAATAGCGATACAATTCGGCTACGTTTCAACTACACATTTACTGCATGAGGCTCTCTCCCAATGCTGAAATCTAAAAAACTGACACTTGCGTTATTGATCAACGCAGCGCTTATTTCAACTGCATTTGCTAGCGAACAAAGTGAATCTAAAGGCTTTGTAGAAGACGCAAACGGTTCGGTTTTATTCCGTACAGGCTATTTAGCTCGTGATTATAAAGATGTAAAACCTGATACAGATACCAGTTCATTTGCACAAACAGCAATCATAAAATTAGATTCAGGCTTTACCAAAGGTGTAGTCGGTTTTGGTGCAGGGATTATTGGTGATGCTTCATTCAAGCTAGGCGAAAATGCGCATACGGGCAACGGAATGATTCCAACACATAATGATGGCTCTGCTTATGACCATTGGGCACGTGGTGGTGCTTATGTAAAAGCACGTATTTCCAATACAACAGCAACTTACGGTACACAAGTACTCGATTTACCTGTATTAGCTAGCAACACTGCCCGTTTAGTACCTGAATATTTCACGGGTGTACTCGTTCAAAGCAATGAAATTGATAACTTAAACTTGGTTGCAGGTAAATTTACTGAAAACCAATATTCAAGCCAAATCAATTCAGATGGTAATCAATTAGACCGTGCTGTGGTATGGGGCGCGAAATATACATTTAATGATGACTTAAATGCATCTTATTATGGTGTTGACGTTAAAGATAAATTAGATCGTCATTATGTCAATGCCAACTATAGCTATGCTTTGGCAAATGAAAGCACTTTAACTCATAGCTTTAGTGGTTATCATACTGAATTCGAAGCTGGTAGCTTATCAAATATTGAGACTTTGACTGAAGATAAACAGAACTCTATTTGGGCGATTTCTAGTACGTATAGTAAAGATGTACATAACGTAATGCTTGCTTATCAACAAAATACTGGCAGCTTAGGCTACGATTATGGCAACAACGCTGACGGTGCACAAAGTATTTACCTACCGAACTCTTATCTTTCAGATTTTATCGGCAAAGATGAAAAATCACTTGGCCTACAATATAATTATAACTTTAAGAATCACGGTTTAGCAGGTTTAAACTGGACTTCTGCATTTGTCTATGGATGGGATATTGATGTTCTTGGCAACGAGCAAGAAGGACAAGAACGTGAATTTTTTAATCAAGTGAAATATACAGTTCAATCTGGTTTTGCGAAAGACGCGAGCCTTCGCGTACGTCACTCATATTACCGTGCAAATGATAGCTACAAATCTATTTATATGAATGATACCAATGAATGGCGTATCTGGTTAGATATTCCAGTGAAATTATTCTAATTTCTCGGAATAGCAAACCCAATAAAAAAACCTGCACAGAATATGTGCAGGTTTTTTACATTTCAGCTTTCATTTGAACGCTGAACAGGCCACGCAAATTATGGATTTGCAGCTTTGTAGCCTTCAATTGAGTTCAATACTTCTTGTTTTGCAACATCAGCACCTTCCCAACCACTTAACTTCACCCATTTGCCTGGCTCTAAGTCTTTATAGTGCTGGAAGAAGTGTTCAATTTGGCTGATCAATAATGGTGGAAGATCCGTATATTCTTGAACATCTTTATAAATTGGGGTTAATTTTTCGTGCGGAACGGCAACCAATTTCGCATCAATACCACCATCATCTTCCATGTTCAATTTACCCACTGGGCGGCAACGAATCACAGAACCTGGCTCTACTGGGTGTGGGGTCACAACCAATACGTCTAGCGGATCACCATCCAATGAAAGTGTATTTGGCACATAACCGTAGTTCGCTGGATAGAACATTGCTGTACCCATGAAACGGTCTACAAATAATGCATCAGAATCTTTGTCAATTTCGTATTTGATTGGCGCTGCATTGGCAGGAATTTCAATGATCACATAGATGTCATTTGGTGCATCTTTACCCGCAGGGATATTGCTGTAGCTCATAGCATCACTCTTAAACAAGTTAAATCTTTTTAAAACCGCGTCAATTATAACGGTTTTCTGTCCTGAATTACTGCGCGATTATACATCTGCAAGGCAAAAATACATATTTTCAGACATGACTTGATCAGGTCAGTTTAATCACCATCAGCAAAATACAAATTGGACAAAGTAAAGACAGCATCCAAACAATTGAACGCAGCGTCGCCCAATTGGCTAAATAACAAATTCCATAAATAATGCGCAGCACAATATAAGCAATACCAAACATCATCACCACCACTTGTGGGATGACCATATATTCCGCCATGAGCACTGCAGCAATAAATAAAGGCAGGCTTTCAAAACTGTTTTGCTGAACGGCGTTAGCACGTGCAGCTAAACCTGTAGTTTTGGCTAAAAATTCACGTGGATTTTGGTTATCTTCGCGTTTAAAGCCGCCTGCCATTTTTGCGACAACAGCAAAGACATACGGCAATAAGCAAGCAATTATAATTAGATAAACAATTCCACTTATGCTTTGCATCAATTTTTTCTCATAAACTGTATTGAGAACTTATCATAACATGGCATTTCTTGAATAAATTTTGTTAAATAGCATGTTTTAAGCAATTATATAAAGGATCCATTATGGTCAGCCCAGATCAAAAGGAAATGTTAGATGTACTTGAAAAGCAGCGCCAACATCAACTGCGAGTGGATCGTGTTTTAAAAATTGTGTTGCCTATTGTGGCATTTTTATTGATGGTAATTTGCGCCAATATGAACGTATGGTCGACCATTTTTACCTTCGTTGTACTTTGGGTGGCGTTTTATGCGGTAGGGATTAAGCGCTTACCGCTCTGGCACTGGATTATTGTGATTGTGGTGTACTGCTTAATTGATAATATTTTAAGTTATGGCAGTTTTAATCAATCAGGTTTTAGTCGCCAATTTGGTGCGATGTTTATTTTCTTGGGTATTGTGGGTGTTGGGCGTCGCTACTTTGACCGTTGGTTGATGAAAGAATAAGGTCTGGTGACACTTCGTCTGTATTGAACAAGAAGCTATCTATTTTTATAAGCATATAAAAAACGCCCCTGAGTTTTCAGAGGCGTTTTTGTTCAAAGCAGCATGAATTACGCTGTTTTACGCAAATCTTTACGCAAGATTTTACCTACGTTCGATTTTGGCAATTCATCCATAAACTCCACATAACGTGGGCGTTTATAGCCAGTTAAGTTCTCTTTAGCGAATGCTAATACTTCTTCAGTGGTCAATGATGGATCTTTTTTCACCACAAATAGTTTTGGCACTTCACCTGATTTTTCATCTGGCACACCAATTGCTGCTACTTCCAAGACTTTCGGATGCTTCGCAATGACTTCTTCAATTTCAGATGGATAAACGTTAAAGCCTGATACCAAAATCATGTCTTTTTTACGGTCTACAATTTTCACATAGCCGCGTGAATCCATAACACCAATGTCACCTGTACGGAAGAAACCATTAATCATCACTTTATTGGTTTCATCTGGACGGTTCCAATAGCCTTTCATGACTTGTGGACCACGGATTGAAATTTCACCTTGCTCACCCAGTGCAACTTCATTGCCGTCATCATCCAAAATAGCCACTTCAGTTAATGGTAATGGAATACCAATTGTGCCAGTGAATTCTTCAGATGCAGGCGGGTTTGCCGTTGCAACTGGCGAAGTTTCAGACAAGCCATAACCTTCAATGATGTTAGTGCCTGTCACTTTTTTCCATGCTTCAGCAGTTGATGGTAATACTGCCATACCCCCGCCCATCGCCATTTTCAATTTGCTGTGATCAAGCTGTTTAAACTCTTCATTGTTCACAAGCGCATTGAATAAAGTATTCACCGCAGGGAAGAAAGTTGGTTGATATTTGCGTAATTCTTTCATCACCGCAGGTAAGTCACGCGGGTTTGGAATTAAGACGTTTGCCTGACCTTTGTACATGCCGTAAAGCGCACACACCATGAATGCAAAGATGTGATACAGCGGCAATGCACAGAAAATACGGTCATCTGGCTGACCATCTTGTGCACCGAATTTACTCTGGAAAATACCATCACATTGCAGCATGTTTGCCACAAGGTTGCGGTGTGTTAATTCTGCACCCTTAGATACACCTGTTGTACCACCCGTGTATTGCAACACAGCCGTATCACTTAAAGTTAAGCTTGGGCGTTTGTAGTTGCTTGGGCTTACTTTAGACATTGCTGCGTTAAATTTAACGTGACCCGGAATGTTCCATGCAGGAATTTGCTTACGCACTGAACGTAAAACAAAATTCACCAACGTGCCTTTTAATGCACCTAGCATATCGCCCACAGAAGCAACAACAACATGCTTCACAGGAGTTTTACCAATAATCGCCTGATAAACGGATGCAAAGTTTTCAATAATCACTAAAACTTCAGAACCAGAGTCATTTAATTGATGCTCTAACTCACGCGAAGTATAAAGTGGATTCACGTTCACCAAAACTAAACCTGCGCGGAACACCCCCAGTGCAACCACAGGATATTGAAGTACGTTCGGCATCATCACCGCAACACGCGAGCCAGGTGCCAAACCTAAACTTTGTAAATAAGTTGCAAATTTACGGCTAGCTTCTTCTAGTTCACTAAAGCTTAAAACCTTATCCATAAAGATAAAGGCATCACGTGAACCAAATTTTTGGAAATTACGTTCAAAAATGTCTACGAGTGACGTATTTTCTGCAGGCAGTTCTACAGTTTCTGGAATCCCTGTCTTTTGGTATTCAGCAAACCAAATCTTTTCCATAATGCCAATTTCTCCAATCAATAATCCTTAGTTTTAAACTGTTTTTCTCAATACAGGACGTCGTTCTTTGCTTGTTTATGTCCCGTATTGCATCCATTTTCACGAATACAAACCATATATAACGTATTTTGCTTAAAAAACGCTAGTATTATCTTTGAATTAACAGTTTATTTGCTTTTTGGTAACCGCGTGGTAAGAGCTGACCTTTCGTGCCGCGCTTCGCCACATACTTCAGCAAATCGTCACCTTTGAGTTTGAGTTGTTGCTGTCCTGCAAATACTTGAATTGCTTCATCTAAACTTAAAGGTAACATAGACACCAACTGATCTTTTTCCTCAAGTTGTATCAATTTATTACCTTTACCTTTATTCAAAATTGGCAATTCTGACAGCTCAATCACCAGTAAACGCCCTGCTGAACTGAGCAGTGCAACATGACTCGCGTGTTCAATCATTTGCAAGTTCATCACTGTCGATTGTTCGGGCAAAGACAGGAATGCTTTACCTGCTTTGGCATTGGTATCTAGCTGTTTGGCCTGTGTTTTAAAGCCGTAACCTTTACTGCTGGCTGCTAAAATTTCAGCTTCATCATCGGCAATCAGCAATTGTTTAAAGCCAACGCCACTGGCAGGGGCAAGTTTTGAACTTAATGGTTCTCCCAAGCCACGTGCCGAAGGCAAGCTATTAATTGGCAACGCATAACTGCGTCCCGTATCATCTAAAATATAAACGCGCTGATTAGACTTGCCTTGCGCATGACTGAGATATTGATCACCTGCACGGAAGTTTAGATTTTCCGCATCGACCTCATGCCCTTTGGCACAACGAATCCAGCCTGCTTCAGACAACACCACCGTTACAGGGTCGGCAGGTAGCATATCTTGTTCATTAATCGCAGTCGCTTCGGCACGCAATACAATTGGTGAACGACGATCATCACCAAACTTTTTCGCGTCTTCTTTCAACTCACTGATAATTAAATTTTTCAATGATTCAGGATTCGCCAATTGTTCACGAATAATGGCAGCGCGTGCTTCTAATTCTTCTTGTTCACGACGAATTTCCATTTCTTCAAGCTTAGCCAAATGACGCAGCTTTAATTCCAAAATGGCTTCAGCCTGAATTTCATCAATACCAAAATGCGCCATCAACTCGGCTTTAGGATGATCTTCTTCACGAATAATCCGAATCACGGTATCAATATCTAAATAGGCAATCAGCAAACCTGCCAAAATGTGCAATCGCTTTTCGATTTTATTGAGATGATATTGCAAACGGCGTGTGACGGTATTTTTTCGAATCTCAATCCATTCCAGCAAAATACGACGAATCGATTTCACCTGCGGACGACCATCTGCGCCAATCATGTTCATATTGACACGATAGCTCGATTCTAAATCGGTCGTGGCAAACAAGTGACTCATCACCGCTTCGGCATCAATACGGTTGGAACGCAGTACAATCACCAAACGGGTTGGGTTTTGATGGTCGGATTCATCACGCACATCGCTCACCAACGGCAGTTTTTTCGCCTGCATTTGATCGGCAATTTGGGTAATGATTTTTGAACCCGAAACCTGATACGGCAATTCGGTAATTACGATTTCATTTTTTTCGATGCTGTACACCGCACGCATACGGTAACTACCACGACCTGTACTTTGCATTTTCAGCAATTCTTCAGGCGGGGTAATAATTTCAGCTTTGGTAGGTAAATCTGGTGCAGGAATATATTCTGCGACTTTTTCATCGGTTAAATTTGGGTTGCGAATCAGGGCAATTGTGCCTTTCACCACTTCACGCAAGTTATGCGGTGGAATATCGGTCGCCATCCCCACGGCAATACCTGTGGTGCCGTTAAGCAAAATATTCGGTACACGCGCAGGCAAATTGACAGGTTCTTTTAATGAGCCATCAAAGTTATCTTGCCAATCACAAGTACCTTGCCCCAATTCCGCCAAAAGTACTTCACTATATTGCGATAGTTTGGCTTCGGTATAACGCATGGCGGCAAAGGACTTAGGATCATCGGGTGACCCCCAGTTGCCCTGCCCTTCAATAAATGGGTAACGATAACTGAACGGCTGCGCCATCAACACCATAGCTTCATAACAAGCAGAATCACCATGTGGATGGTATTTACCCAATACATCCCCTACGGTACGGGCCGATTTTTTCGGTTTGCCGCTGTGCTTGAGTCCAAGCTCACTCATGGCGTACACAATACGGCGTTGTACAGGTTTCAAACCATCGCTGATATGGGGTAATGCACGATCCATAATCACGTACATGGCATAGTTAAGGTATGCACGTTCAGTAAATTCTGCTACGGAACGGTTTTCTGTTGCATGATGCGCAAGGCTTGTCATAAAACCTGTCGTCCTAAATCATTTGTTTTTGTATCAATCGGCTTATGCTATGCCGCAGCAGCATCCTGCACAAGAGTTAGTAGGGATGCTCTGCGACAATTTGTGTCTTATGCCGTAAAAATATTCATTTTATAAAAAACAGCAATATAAAATTATAACGATTCATTCTATGAGGGTCTATTGACACGTTACAGATGTTTGAAACAATACTTATTACATAAAAATTCCTTTATTTTTATCAATGTAAATACCGTTTTTGTGATATAAAACACACTGAAGTTTTTTATTGAAAGTTTAAATTTATTGTAACGGTTCTTTTGGATTTCGCTATGCAGACCTATATTCCTTATCAGCTTCGGGTAAAGTTAAAACAAATTGATCCTATTCTTGATAATAAATGGCAGCAGCAGCTAAACGCAATTCTTTCCGCTACACCTAAAGAACTGCATGAAAAAATAGAAGAACGATACTTAAAACCCAAAAATATTCACTGGAATTATCTTACAGCAACCTTTGAATTTCATGGTTACATCCGTCTGCAAGACATTCCACAGTACACACAGCATCCAGAATTATTACAACTCGCCAAAAACGTACAAAGTAGCTTTGACTATTTAGAAACCTACCAAACCGACTTTCAAATCGCCGATTTTCTAGAAACGGTGATTCATGAAATGAATCAAATTGAATTACATGAGCCTCAGGACATTCAAGCCCAACTTTTACTCAAAAAAGCGTTTTTATATGATGCTGCTTTAATTATTCGTGATTTAGACTTCACCGTTACAACTAACCATCGTAATCTAGATCAAGCACAAATTCGTAGTTTTATCTTTGAAGTGTTTATGAAAAGTGAAATTTTGGGCAATTGGTTTGCTTATATTTTACCAAGTGAATATGCACAACAAAAACCATCAATTTTTCAGGATTACTTTGTTCATGAACTGCATGTTCGTGACTTTGAAATTATCGATACTACAGATTACTATTTTATTGTGAGTAGTTCCTACGACGGCCGTGTATCTGCTTATTCCATTCGACGCTTTTTAACAGAAGAAAACTTTGGCGTAGAAAATAAATTTTATATTAGTGGCTTAGTTCTTGATCCGAAAAAGTTAGATCAAATTAATTATATTGAAAATTTTAAACAGCAAATGACACAAATTATCGGCATTCAACGTCAAATGAATCCGCATATTGTGGAGTTGATTGAATCTTTACACCTATATAAGCAAGAGCAACTTTTACCACAAATGAAAAAAGTGGTGGATATTCAAGGTTTTTCTACAGATTATTTAGTCAAAGAGCATTTAGATTGCTTAGAAAAAGACCTTTGTTTGCAAGTGCTTGAACCATTTGCAAGAGGTTTAAAACAAAGTGTGCAACAGTCTGATGAATTAGAGTTTTGTTATTTAAATCTGAAACGTTTAATGACTGAACTCTTACATCAGTTTGAAGCTTTATCTCAAGAACCCATGTTGCAATTTAATCCCTACGCCCGCGGCTTTAAATATCGTTTGATTGCATATTTGCATTTATTGGTACAGCGTCGCGCACAAGTTTTTGTGCTCTTTGAAGATGAATATCACTATCAACAACATTTAAATGCGGTAATCGCCCCTGTTCAAAAGATCAGAGAGCATGTGAATGCTGCGATTGAACAGAGCCGCCATATACAACAACAAATACGTAGTCTCGAACGAGAAATTCAAACAAATGAAAAAGCGGGATTTTTTAAACGTTTACTGAAAAAATCTGAAAATAATCAGGTGAAAATAGAGAAGCTAAAAAAGAGCCTGATTGATATTCAAGATCGCTGTTATATTGGAATTATTAGTATTCAAAAACAGACAACCCAACAAAGTGTTTATTTAGAAGCCAAGAATCTCATTAGCAGAATTGACCCTAAAATCCGTCACTATGCTTTTGCCAATGGTGAAAATGGTATAACACGCTTACCATTATTGTTACAACTTCCTGAAGATCGGCATAGTTTTAACATGCAAAATATCGCCTTGGCTTTAAATCAGGAATTCGTTCTGACTGCTAAACCTTGGAGCCAGTAAGCGTAAATTCCTCAAACAGGTTTACGCTTACTGTCATTTCAAGTTGGAAGATGGGTTTATTTTAAGCTTACAAACCTATCGACTCTAAAGTTCTGCCTTTAGTTTCTTCACCCAACACCACAATCACCACAGCAACGGCCAATAAAACCGCTGTAAACATCATAAAAACATAACTAAAGCCATTTTGCATGACCATCATGTGTGTGACCACCATTGGGGCGACAATACCACCCATACGTCCAATCGCCGAAGCCCAACCTGAGCCAAAAGCACGAATATTGGTTGGGTATTGTTCAGGAGTATAGGTGTATAGCACCCCCCACGCGCCCAAGTTGAAGAAGGACATCAAACAGCCCCAGAACATGATCATCGCCACACTATCCGCCTGACCAAAGAAGTACGCCGATACGGCACACATGCCAATAAAACCTGCCAGTGTGGCTTTGCGCCCTAATTTTTCGACCAGCCAAGCAGCTGCAATATAACCAGGTAATTGCGCCAAAATCATGCCCAACACGTATTCAAATGATTGCACGATGCTGTAGCCTTGCTGCACCAACAGACTAGGCAACCAAGTGAAAATGCCATAATAGGAATAGACAATGCCAAACCAAATCAGCCACAGCATTAAACTACGGCGTGCAAATGGCCCCGACCACAGTTGGGTAAAAGAAATATGCTGTTTGGCGGCAACAGGCTGAACTTCAATCTGTTCAATGACCTCTACCCCACATTGGCGTTCAAATTTTTGTACCAGTGCATGTGCTTCGGCAATACGACCACGATTGATCAGATAAGGGATAGATTCAGGGACTTTTTTCCAGATGACTAAGGCATATAAAGCAGGCAAACCACCGATTAAAAATGCTGTGTGCCAATCAAATTTTGGAATCACAAAATAGGATACCAATGCCGCACATAACCAGCCCAAGCCCCAAAAACTTTCCAGCAATACAATAAAGCGCCCACGCACATGCGCAGGAATATATTCACTAACCAAAGTTACGGCAACAGGAAGCTGCCCACCCAAACCTAAGCCAACAATAAAACGAAATACCAACAACCAAGTTAAATTCGGCGCAAAAGCACAAGCGGCAGTAGCTAGACTGTAAATCACCAAGGTGGTGGCAAATACAGTTTTACGTCCAATTTTATCGGCCAGACCACCTGAAAAGACTGCACCAATGGCCATACCTACAAAGCCAATTGACACCACCATGCCTTTTTCCGCAGGGGTCATGCTCCAGTCTTCTGCCATTTTTGCCAAAATAAAGGAAATCAGTCCTGTATCCATGGCATCAAACATCCAGCCCAAACCAATCACCACCAGAAGGCTATAGTGAAATTTACCAATGGGCAGACGTTGTACACGTGAAACTAAATCCATAACACACTCTTCAGGTTGGCTAAAAGGATATGGGCTAAAACACAACTGCTGTTGTATTTTTATACTATGAGTTGACAGGATGTGGATAGCATTAAAAAACCGATCTGGTGATCGGTTCGCTTCTATTTAGATATTCAATACAATTCTTATAACCAATTAGGTTTCATCTTTAGAGGATGCTGAATGTTCATCATCGTCCTGATAAATAAATTTAGGCATTTCTAAGCCAAAATAAATCGCAATCAAACGCAAAGTAAAACCAAAAACAAGTGTTGAGATCACGGTCAATTCAAGCGACAAACCGATTTCGATACACAACCAATAGCAAATCACGGACACAAAAGAAATACTGGCATATAGCTCACGGCGGAACACTAAAGGCACATCGTTACACAGAATATCACGCAGAATCCCACCTGACACACCTGTTAAGACGCCTGCAACGGCAGACACCACAAAGCCATGCCCCATTTCCAAAGCAATTTGACAACCAATAATGGTGAAGCCAATTAAGCCTAAAGCATCGAGCACCAAGAAAATGGAACGTAAATGACGCATCCATTTGGCAATTAAAATGGTGATAAAAGCTGCAATACAGGTCAGCACCAAATATTCAGGATGTTTGACCCAAGTCAGCGGATAATGCCCCAACAATACATCTCGCACCGAACCACCGCCCAATGCGGTGACACAGGCAATTAAGGTGACACCAAACCAGTCCATGCTGCGACGCCCTGCAGACAATGCGCCTGTCATCGCTTCTGCGGTAATCGCGATTAAGTAAATGACCAACAACAACATGGACTTGCCCTTCTTTCACTAGGCCAATAGATGCGCGTTATAATAAGCGAAAAACCAAGATAAAGTTATAAAAATTGCGCACAACATTGCTTAAATTTTTTACCCGAACCACAAATACACGGCTGTTTCATGGTCGGCTGTTGCCCTGTGGTCGGATCTAGAAAATACCAGCGTGCCTGATGTTGCACAAAATGGGAAATTTCATGGTGAATTTGCGCCTGCTTAGCATCATGGTAATGGGCTTTAAATTCAACTTGGGCATGGCTTTTATCTAACTTTTCATTGCTATTCAGCACTTCGAGCTTTAACCATTGATTCGACTTGCTCCAATCTGCAATTGCGTCAACATCCAAACTTGCCTGTTGTCCTAGCGCAGTAGTTTGCACAATATAATCAATTTGTTGCAAGGCAAAAGCGCTATAGCGTGAACGCATGAGTTGGCTCGCGGTTTCTGCATGTGCCTGCCCCACGTGTAAAGGTTGGCAGCAGTATTGATAATCGCCTTGCCCGCACGGACATGCCAAGTGATGCATAGAAAATTCCAGAAATTTAAATCAATAATAGGGTCTGTTGACACTTCGTCTATATTTGCAATGGCAACAGCCCCAAAACAGCCTGACAATGCAGGCTATTTTAGCGGAAGCACAAGACTGAAATGCAGTTTGGCGTTCAGTTTATGATGCGCTTGAAGATTCCTGCTGAATCAAATGCACTTTTTCAATTTTATGTCCATCCATGGTCACAATTTCAAAAACATAACCATCGGAAAGCAGCTTTTCACCGTTTTCAGGCAAACGCCCCAAATGGAATAAAATATAGCCTGATAAAGTTGAATATTGCTCGCTTTCATCCACCAAATCACGACCTAATAATAAAGATACGTGACGAATATCAATGGAACCATCTAGCAATAATGTGCCATCTTCCAAACTTTCAGCACTGGCTTCGAGAGCATCTTCATCAGGGAATTCGCCTGCAATTGCTTCCAGAATATCAATAGGTGTGGCAACGCCTTCAATCGAGCCATATTCATTCAGCACAATCGCCATTTGCAGCGGTGCTTGACGCAATTGCTCCATCACCATCAAAACTTGGGCATTTTCATGCACAATCACGGGTTCACGCAAATGTGTTTCAAAATCCAGCACACCAGTTTCAATGTATTGATTCATCACTTTATGGGTCAGTACAATACCCGAAATATTGTCTAATTCACCACGTGCCACGATCACTCGTGAATGGGTCATACTCAATAACTGGCTACGAATAGAAGCTTCGTCTTCATCTAAATCAATCCATTCTAGCTCGGGACGTGGCGTCATCACTGACTTTACAGGACGTTCAGATAAACCCAATACCCCTTGCACCATGACACTATGATAGACCCCATTTTCTGCATCAAAGACTTCATCGGCAAAGGCGCGCGTGGCCAACACATCTTCATTCACATGGCTGCTTTCTGTGGTGTTTTGGCTTTTTCCGCCCAACATGCGCATCACCGCAGAAGCAGTACGGTAGCGTAAATCAGTCGTAGTCACAGTTTTTTCCTGATTTCTGCGGATGGTTTGGTTCAGGAATTCAATCATCACCGAGAAGCCAATCGCGGCATATAAATAGCCTTTTGGAATGTGATAACCAAAGCCTTCAACCACTAAAGAGAAGCCAATCATCATCAGGAAGCACAGGCATAGAATCACCACTGTCGGATGCTTATTGACAAAGTCCATCAGTGCTTTGGAAGCCCACAGCATAATGCCAATGGCGATAATCACCGCAATCATCATGACCGATAAATGCTGCACCATGCCCACAGCGGTAATCACGCTGTCGAGTGAGAACACTGCATCTAGCACTACAATCTGCACAATCACCATCCAGAAAGTCGCATGCACAGGGTTTTCTTCTTTTAGTGCAGGTTTGCCTTCAATACGTTCACGCAGTTCCATGGTGCCTTTAAAGAGCAGGAACACACCACCAAACAGCAGAATCAGGTCACGTCCAGAGAAAGGATGTTCAAAAATATGGAACAGTGGTTGGGTCAGCGTTACCACCCACGCGATAGAGGCGAGTAAAATCAGGCGCATCCCCAAGGCGAGAAGCAAGCCCACCACCCGTGCCGTATTGCGTTGTTCTGGCGGTAACTTTTCTGCCAAAATGGCAATAAACACCAAGTTATCAATGCCTAATACAATTTCGAGTACGATCAGGGTCAATAACCCAACCCACGCAGCGGGGTCAGACATCCATTCAAAGATCATCTGTTCTTCTCCTGAATCTCTAAAGCTGAATACGCCCAAAACGTATCCTGTATTGAAGCTAACTTGGTTTGCCCTTGCAGACTTGACATCACATTAAAAAATATTCGTTCGGTGCGACTACTGCCACTGTCCATGACGATTCTATAGTTGTAAGACAAGCCTTGAGTATAGGAAAGTTTGCGCTGAGATTCATCCCCTTTTTTAGATGCAGCGCTGCTGTGTCACGGTAGAATCACAAATCTTTGCAAATTGAAAAGAAACGATATGCGGGATTGTCATATTTCGGGACTAAGCTAGAGCCAAGAAAAAGAACATGTTATGGTGAAGAAAATAAATGAATAGCGTATCTAGAATGACCCAATATATCAATAATCCCTCTCCTCAGACGACTCAACCCTTGGTTGCCTTGTATTGCGGCTCACGTGCTGGCAATAACCCGATTTATCAGGAAAAAGCAGTGCAATTGGCCAGAAAGCTGGCAGAACAAGGTTTTGGTATGGTCTATGGCGGTGCGAGTATTGGTTTAATGGGGCTGGTTGCAGACACTGTCGTGCAACATGGTGGACAAGCTGTAGGGGTCATTCCTGAGTTTATGCTGGATTATGAAATTGCCCACAGTAATTTAACTGAATTACACGTGGTTAAAAGTATGCATGAACGCAAGGCGATGATGGCAGAGCGTGCCAGCGCCTTTGTAGCCTTGCCAGGTGGTTTAGGGACTTTTGAAGAGATTTTGGAAATTGCCACTTGGGGGCAATTGAATCAACACCAGAAACCGATGATTTTATATAACGTAAATGGCTTTTATGATGCCCTGATTCAGCAGTTAGATCATGCCGTACACGAGGGTTTTTTACCACCGCAGCACCGTGCCAAACTGATTGTTTGTAATCATTCACATAAAATTATTAATGCCTTGAAGAATTTGGATTCTCCACGTCATTTTGTGGGTTGAACTTTTTTAGCTACATGAAATAGCAATAAAAATGAAAGTGAAAGCGAGTCGGTGACTCGCTTTTTTTAATTCACTGTTCATTGGTTTTTACAGCACAAAAAAGAGAACACCAAAGTGCCCTCTTTAATAGATTTCTAATTTTGCAATGCTGTTAGTTAAGCTTGATTTGGTAGACGGCAGTAGTTCCACTGACTTCATTACCCACAACTAACAGTGGCTTGCCGTTAGGCGAGTCTTTGGCTGCAATAAAGATCAAACCTTCGGGACCGAGATTTGAATTTTCAACGGTAACCTCATTACCTTCTGCATCGAAAGATGTACGGGTTTCACCAAACTTACGATCATTAAAATACTCAACAAAAGATGCTTGTGTCGGTTGGGTAATGTCGTACACCATAATGCCACCCATACGCTCCAACCCAATAAAGGCAAAAGTTTTTTGACCAATTTTACCTAAAGCAATGCCTTCAGGCTCAGGGCCTTTATTGTCACTACGATCATCTATACTTAATTTTTCATGATTGGTATTAAAGTATTCTGGAAATAATTCAGCAGCTTTACGTTCAAAGTCATTTTTTGAGTCCCAAACAATTTTCTTGGTTTTAGGATCTACAATACTGAACGAGCGACCACCATAAGCATATAATTTGTCATAAGTCATTAAACCATTGCTGTCTAGCACAGGCTCACCATTTGCATCTTTCTTATAACCTTGCGTCCAAGTAATCGTTAAACGACCCAATTGTGAATCTTTAATTAAATTATCTGCGCAGACTTCATTGGCATCTGTAGTGGTACATGCTTTAAATATGCTTGAATCAAGTTTTGCACCTTTAACCCCTGACTTTAATAGACGTAAATGCGCAGCATAATCGCCATTGCTACGGAAGCCTTTATTATTAAATAAGTGTTTAACACGAATTTCTTCTGCATAACCCTGAGTTATTTCATCCGTACCAAAATATAAGTCTTCATCAACCAACCATTCACGCGCATCACCTTCATTGGCAGTGACCAAGTAGCTTTGTCCATTGGCTTGATATTGCGCAATTGCATCTGGCATATACATGCCATATAAGCCTGGCCAAGCTTGAATATTAATCATCCCCTCATTTTTAGCACAGGCTGTAATCGTTTTACCGTTATAGTCTTGCTTACCAACAACACAATCACGATCACCTGCATCTAAAGCATTTGCAGCTAAGCCAAAGTTTTTATAACCCAATGGGAAAATATCGACCACTTGGTCTTGAATCAAATCAATCACAGCAATAGCATTGTTTTCTTGTAGACTTGCCCAAGCAGTTTTACCATCGTCACTCACCGCAATATATTCAGGCTCTAAATCTTGTGCGACAGTCGCATTTGGCCCAAAAATACGCACGCCCGCATCAAGCAATTCCTGCTTACGTGTATTCCATGCCTGAAAATCTGCAGTTTTTACAGTAGGCTTGTTAATATCAGTCAGATTAATAATACTGATCGAACCTTCTGGATCAATCGCATAGCCTTCATTTGGCTCACCTTCATTGGCAACCAAAACTTTTTTACCATCTGGGGTAAAAGTCAACATATCAGGCAATGCACCGACTTCAACTTTGCTGATAAAGCTCAGGTCTTTGGCTTTAAAAAATGCCACGATGCCTTTATCAGTTTTAGGTGTTGCCTGAACAGCTAAAGCGACAATACCTTGATGTACCGCGACACTATTGACTTCAGAATTCGCTAAATGAGTCTTGGCATCCAAGCTGTTCAGCTTAACAGGTGCACTTGGGTTGCTTAAATCCAGTACATCGACCACGCCATTTTTCGCATTGACTACAAATAAACGTTTACTTTCAGCATCATAAGCAGAAATTTCCGCAGCACTCGCACCAAAAACTTGTGCATCGTATTCCCCTAAACGCTCCAAACTAATTGTTGTAGGTGTTGCTTCAACAACTTCTTCTTTTACAGGAATAGGATCATTATTATCATTACATCCCACCATCCCCACAGACAATAAAGCCAACATTAATGCAGAAATTTGCGTTTTCATAAATTACTCATCATTTTTCTAAATGCACCCAACTTACAAACTCAAAGTGAATAATCGGTGACAAATAGATGACAATTTCATTGCATTTCCTTGAATTTTCAAACACTTTTCATGTTTTTATAGATGCAGTCCGCTAGATTGCAAAATGGTTTAAACTAGACCAAATGTCCATTTTGCCGAGTTATGAACCAAACACCGACCCATCAAGCCCTGCATCCTGAATACCGTCTTTTGGTATTTCTGGTTTCAATTGGCTTTTTTATGCAGGCGCTCGACACCACCATTGTGAATACAGCAATCCCTGCAATGGCGAATAGCCTGCAGGAAGACCCGCTGCGGATGCACAGTGTTGTGGTGGCGTATGTGCTCTCGGTGGCAGCGTGTATTCCATTAAGTGGATGGTTGGCAGATCGTTTTGGGGTACGCAATACCTATTTTGCAGCGATTATCATTTTTACCCTTGCCTCTTTGGGTTGTGCTGCAGCAGCGAGTCTGAATGAATTACTGTTTTATCGGGTGATTCAAGGTATTGGTGGCGCATTGCTCTTGCCTGTCGGGCGCTTGGCGATGTTAAAAATCATTCCACGTACCCAGTTTTTATCTGCCATGAGCCTGATGAGTCTGGCAGGGTTGATTGGCCCCTTAATTGGCCCAACTCTGGGTGGCTGGTTGGTCGAAGTCGCCACGTGGCACTGGATTTTCCTGATCAACATTCCTATGGGCATCTTGGGCTGTTGGATTTGTATTAAAGCCATGCCGAATGTGACTGAAACTGAAGTTAAAAACTTTGATTTTCTCGGGTTTATCCTATTAGTTGTGGCGATGGCGGGCTTATCTTTAGGCATCGAAAATTTTGCCAATCCACAACATAATCTGCTTTGGAATTTAGCGTTAATCTTGGCTGGCGGTATTGCCGCAGCATGCTATGCCCGCCATGCCCATACTCATCAAAATGCCTTATTTCGCAGCGATTTATTTAAAAATCGCTTATATGCCATTGGTATTTTAGGTAACTTTTTTGCCCGCTTCGGGGGCAATGCCATGCCTTTTATCATGCCAATCATGCTGCAGGTGGCTTTTGGTTTTGAACCATTTATCACAGGTTTGATGATGATTCCAACTGTGCTTGGTTCTTTGGTATCTAAACCAATTATTCGGCCTTTAATTCAACGTTTTGGCTATCGGCAGTTTTTACTGACCAATACGTTATTGGTCGGGGCGTGTATTGCTAGTTTTGCGCTGACCACTGCTGAAACTGCGATTTGGTTACGTGCCTTGCATTTTTTTATATTTGGGGTGCTTAATTCATTGCAGTTTGTGGGTATGAATACCTTTACACTCAAAGATTTACCTCAACAAGATGCCAGCAGCGGCAATAGTTTTTTATCCATGATTATGATGCTGTCGATGAGTATTGGCGTGGCATTGGCAGGTACTTTGGTGAATATGTTTAGTGCCTATTACGGCGCAGGACAGTTAGTCAGTGCCTTTCATGCCACTTTAATTTGTTTGGGTGTACTAAATATTTTGGCATTTTTAGTGTTTTGGAATATCCCCAAACACACGGCTGTTTAAAACGCCATTACCGAAAGCGCATGGTGCTACACCGCACTGCGCGTTATGATATGACTTTGCTCCGCGAAGCTTTTTCAACATGCGCAAACCACCAAATCGAGCTAAAAACTCAGCTTTTACACCGCACTATCGTATGACCATTGCGGTGCTTGGCAGTGCTGTTTTGGCGGTTTTATTGTATTTGGATGTGTTGCGCCAACAACCTGCGGCAGCCGAAGAATATCCAATTCAAGGCTTTGACGTGTCACATCATCAAGGCGATGTTCAGTGGCAAAAAATTTCCCCACAAAAATATGCCTTTGTCTATTTAAAAGCCACCGAAGGAGGCGATTTTAAAGATCGTAAATTTCAGGATAACTGGCTCAAAGCCCGTGAACATGGCTTTTTGGTCGGCGCCTATCATTTTTATCGCTTATGCCGTGATGGAGCAATTCAGGCAGAAAACTTTATTGCGACTGTTCCAAAAAAATCTGACAGTTTGCCACCTGTAATTGACTTAGAATATGACAGCAACTGCATCAACACTTACACCAAAGAACAGTTACTGCGCGAAATTCAAATCATGCATGATGCGCTATATCAACATTATGAAAAACAACCGATTTTTTATGTATCTAAAGCCTTTTACAATATGGTATTAACTGAAAGCTTTAAGCAAACACCACTTTGGGTCAGAGAATATCAGGGTAAACCACAACTGGCAGGTCAGCCAAAATGGTTATTTTGGCAACATACCAATCAGGGTCAAATAAAAGGTATTCACACCCCAGTCGACCTAAATGTTTTTTATGGCAATACCAAACAATGGCAGCATTTTTTAACAGACAACGCAATTCAACCCACAAGACTTGAACCGAACCAGAAAAAATAACAAGATAGCTGCATCACAATAAAAAAGTACCGTCATGAAAATTATGAAAGGGCTGCTTTGGGCTGCTCTTACGCTCAGCATTTGTGCAGGATTCGCACTGCTTTACCTATTACAACCCGCAGGCAAACTAGAACAATTTTCCGCATGGCAATATTCAACAAAAACCGCAAATGCCAACTTAAAAGTACATTATTTTGGCGTATCTACCCTATTGTTTGATGATGGTGAAAACCAAATTCTGATTGATGGATTTTTTAGTCGCCCCTCTCTTGCACAAGTCATGTGGAACAAGTTAGACAGCCAACCAGCCTTATTGCACAAGTTGATTCAACAGCATCAATTACAACGCACACGTGCGATTTTGATCACCCATTCGCATTATGATCACACGCTAGATTTGCCATTTTTGGCGCAGCAACTCAAACACAGTCAAATCATCGGTTCAGAAAGTAGTTTGAACATTGCCCGTGGTGCCGCAATTCCTGAATCTCGATTAAGCCTTGTCAATCCTGCCCAACCAATACAGATTGGAAAGTTTAAGATTACGGCTATTCCATCACAGCATACCCCTGCCACCGCTGTGAATAATGATTTAGGTGAACAAATTCAACAACCATTGTCCTTACCTGCCCGTTTTTATGAATTTAAAGAAGGCGGCAGTTTTGATTATTACATTCAGCATCCTGAACAGAACATTTTAGTCAAAGCCAGTACAGGCGCGATTTCTAAACAATTACAACACTTGCAGGTAGATACTTTATTTTTAGGGATTGCACAGCTCTCTAAACAATCGGTTGCTTTTCAACAGCATTATTTAGATGAAACTGTGGGAACGTTGCGCCCTCGTGTCGTGATTCCAATTCATTGGGATAATTTTTTCCAGCCTTTAGCGCGCCCTTTAGAGTTTTTGCCCCGCATTGCCGACCATAGCCCACGGAGTTTACAGCGTTTGATCGACTATGCAGAACAGCAATCGACACAGGTGATTTTGCTGAATAGCAACACGCCTTATCCGCTTGCTCCGATGCTACAACCGACTTCCTAAACATGCGATACTGTTGAAATCTAAACGCTTCATCTAGTTTGTGCCATGCGGAAAATCATTCATATTGATATGGATGCCTTTTATGCCTCTGTTGAGCTGCGCAGTCGTCCTGAATTGCAGCATTTACCTGTGGTGATTGCTTCGCATCATCCTCGTGCTGTGATTGCCGCGGCATCCTATCCTGCGCGTGAGTTTGGTTTACGTTCTGCCATGTCGATGGCACAAGCCCGCAAACGCTGCCCGCAGGTGGTGGTACTCGAACCCAATTTTGCACTCTATCGTGAGGTTTCCACACAAATTCATCAGATTTTTCAGCGTTATACACCACTTATTGAACCCTTGTCTTTAGATGAAGCTTATTTAGATGTCACCGAAAATTTACAAGGTATTCCAAGCGCAACTGAAGTCGCAATGCGGATTCGGGCAGATATTTTTCAAAGTACAGGTTTAACGGCCTCGGCAGGTGTCGCACCGAATAAATTTTTAGCCAAAATTGCTTCGGACTGGCATAAACCCAATGGCATTTGCGTGATTAAACCCAGTCAAGTGCAGCAGTTTATTCAGGACTTACCCTTAAAGAAAATTCCAGGCGTAGGTAAAGTCACGCAGGAAAAATTAAAAAGCTTGAATTTAAATACCTTGGGCGATTTGCAACACATTGAAGAAAACCTGTTGATTCATCATTTTGGCAAATATGGAAAACGCCTGTTTTTATTTGCCCAAGGGATTGATGAACGTCCTGTGCAGGCAGAACGTGAGCGCCAGCAAATTTCCAAAGAAATCACCTTTGATGATGACTTAAACTTAGCCGAATGTGCAGCTTACTGGTCTAGCTTGATTGATCAGGTTTGGCACAGTTTAGTGAAAAAACAATATGTTGCACGTGGCGTATCGGCCAAATTGAAACTCAAAAATTTTCAGATCTTACAACATAGCAAAAGTTTTAAACAGCCTCTTGAAACTAAAAATGATCTTGAAAAAGTCCTGCAGCTTTTGCTTCACGAAATGCATATTCCCGCACAGGATCAATTCCGTTTAATTGGGGTCGGTCTGTATCAACTCAGCCCTGCCGATGAGCAAGCACAACTATCTTTACTGTAAATATCACAACTCATAAATATCACGGATTTTAAAGCGGTAAACTTCCCGCTCTACATAAAACATACCTAGCCAATACTTGCCGATGAATACTAAAGCCAACTTTTGTATAAATTTCAGCCAAAAGAATAAAAATAAGACAATTTACCCTTCACAGTTGTGCTTTTTAGAGTAATCTATGCGCGCGATGTATTTATCCGTACATACGCTGAGATGTCAAAAATCACCATTACTTTTGGCATACTTGTCCTGTGATTGGCGTGACGATCAAATCCGAAGATTACAGGACAACTCTGCGCTTGGCACTTCGCCGCTTTAATACCGCATCTCTCTTTTCCTCATATTTTCCATTCAACTACTTTTTATTTTAAGCAGACTACTGCCTGCATATTTTCCACGTGCTTGCCTGCCTCTATAATACCTCACGCTTTTTATACCTAATCGCTTGGCGCGAGGATTACACCCAATGGCTGTTCAACGTCTACATATTCAAAAACGTTATTCTGAAATTGCAATTTCTGGAAATTTAGTCCATTTGGCAGGGCAACTGGCAGAAGACACACAACAAGATATTGTGGGGCAAACCCAACAAACACTTGCCCTGATTGATCGTTTACTGGCAGATGCGGGTACAGATAAAAGTCACATCATGTCGGTGATGATTTTTCTAAAAAACATTGAGCGCGATTATGCCGCAATGAATCAAGTTTGGGATGCTTGGGTGGCAGATATACAAGCTTTACCGCGTACCTGCGTAGAAGCCAAGTTATACCATCCTGACGTTTTGGTTGAGATGACTGTGGTTGCAGTCAAACCTGAATAGCAACCCAACGTATAACAGATGTGATTGGATCAGGAACATACCCAAAAAAATCAGCATGTCATGGCGACATGCTGATTCATATTGTCTATCTAGTGATTTTAGCGGCAAGCGTTTAGCCTAATACCTTCACTTTATGGCGTACAGAATGCGCTAAAAAATCATACTTCTTTAAGGCTGTATCCAAATCTTCTAAGTCTGCATACGATGACGGTGACTGCCCAAAAGCTTCACGCAATTCGTGATATTCAGGCACATCTTCATAACGCAGCACTTTATAACCCGCCAAACGCAGCAATTCATCTTGGTATTGTGCATTGCGGCTACGTTTCAACATCAACAAATCATCTAAAGCCACAATTGCAACAACTTGATGATTGGCATCCAACACCACAAAATCGGCCATCATATTGCGGTATTTATGTCGAGTACGTGAAAATTTCGTGGTCAGCAAGGCATCAAAAGACACATGCGCCAAGATGATATGTTGAGGTAAAATTTCCTGCAAACGTGTATACGTCAGCTGTTCATTTAAGTTAAAAATTGCACGTTGCTTTAGTGCACTGTCCTGAGGTTTTTCTCTATTTTCCAAGCCCTTAACCGCCATCAAGAGAAAGAAAATCAGTATCAAAACCCCAATCAAAATATAAATGGTCATAATTCAATCCTTAAAATCATTTTTTATAGTTGTTTCGGCTTCATGCCGATTTTTTCATCAAATCAGTATATAACACGCTTTTATATTTAAACGTTCCATTTAAGAAACTACATGAAACATTGACAAAACCATCATAGAAACAGAAATTTTGTTTCACAAGCCAGCCTTTTGTCTAAGTGCTGTAGCATCTAAGCGTGTTTTTATCATTAGATACGAATACTGTATAGCATGCAAAAAAATAACAAAGCAATGCTTAACAGATTCGATTGTCGGACAATTCCGATGAAATGAAAAGCAAACAAAAAAGGCGCTGCAGCGCCTTTTGATGGATCTTAACTTCAAGTACTAAGCTTTCGATTTTGGCTTAGATTTTTTGTGTGAAAATGGACGTTTTTCACCTGTTTCACGTGGCGGCAAACCTGTGTGCTGAGTCAATATTTGCCCTTTCTTCGGACGATTACTGTTCTGAGCACGATTACCACTTTGCCCCGTACGTTTTTGTGAATCACCCGCGACAGTCGAGTTTTTCTTACGTGCCGTTTGATACTGTCCATCTGTGCCTTGCGGCTGATAGGTTGGAATCAGGTGCTGTTTAGAGTTTCCGATTAAATCTGCACGTCCCATTTCTTTTAAAGCTTCGCGTAGCAACGGCCAGTTATTCGGATCATGGTAACGCAAGAAAGCCTTATGCAAACGACGACGCTTTTCGCCTTTTACAATATCTACGTTTTCAGTATAACGCGCCACTTTAGCCAGTGGGTTTTTACCGGTGTAGTACATGGTTGAAGCCGTCGCCATTGGTGATGGATAGAAAGTTTGCACCTGATCGGCACGGAAACCATTCTTTTTCAGCCATAAGGCCAAATTCATCATGTCGTAGTCGGTGGTACCCGGATGCGCAGCAATAAAGTACGGAATCAAATATTGCTCTTTACCTGCTTCCTTACTGAAACGATCAAACATCTGTTTAAAGCGATCATAAGTTCCGATGCCCGGTTTCATCATCTTAGATAATGGACCTTTTTCGGTATGTTCAGGCGCAATTTTCAAATAACCGCCCACGTGATGCGTCACCAACTCACGAACATATTCAGGGTTCAACACCGCCAAGTCATAACGCAAGCCTGAACCAATCAGAATTTTCTTAATGCCTTTCAACTCACGCGCTTTGCGATACAACTGAGTTAATGGCGCATGGTCGGTATGTAAATTTTGGCATACGCCTGGGAATACACAGGATGGTTTACGGCAATTCTTTTCAATTTCTGGGTCTTTACAGTGCAAACGATACATATTGGCCGTTGGACCGCCCAAGTCTGAAATAATGCCTGTGAACCCAGGGGCAGTATCACGAATTTTTTCGACTTCACGCAAAATCGATTCTTCAGAACGGTTTTGAATAATCCGTCCCTCATGTTCGGTAATTGAACAGAATGTACAACCACCAAAACAACCACGCATGATATTGACCGAAAACTTGATCATGTCAAAGGCCGGGAAACGTGCATTACCATAAGCTGGATGAGGCAAACGTGCATACGGTAAATCGAACACATAGTCCATTTCTTCAGTGGTCAATGGAATAGGTGGTGCATTCAACCACACATCACGTTCACCATGCTTTTGTACCAACGCTCGGGCATTACCTGGGTTGGTTTCTAAATGCAGAATACGGTTAGCATGTGCATACAACACAGGATCTGCGCTGACTTCTTCAAAAGAAGGCAAACGAATGACAGCCAGCTCACGTGGTGGTAATTTGTGTTTAATGGCTTTAGATGCAGGTTGCAATTGTACAATCTGGGTATCTGCATCCAACTGATCGCCTTCACGCACAATCGGATTGTTCACCACATCTTTTTGGAAATTTTGATATTGGGCAAGCTTGTTGCCTTTTTCTTTTTCAATCTCACAACCGTCTAAATCTTCGGTCATCACATAAGGGTTAATGATTGGATCGACACGCCCTACGCTGTCCACATCATTCGATGCAATTTCAACAAATTTGGCTTTGGCCGCACGGTTATGCTTATTAATAATAAATGCGGTTCCACGTACGTCGGTAATGTCATGGATTTTTTCACCCTTAGCCAAACGGTGCATGACTTCAATAATGGAACGCTCGCCATTGCCGTACATCAGCAAGTCTGCTTTAGAATCCATTAAAATGGAGCGACGAACTTTGTCTGACCAATAGTCATAATGCGCAATACGACGCAAAGAGCCTTCAATCCCGCCAAGTAAAACAGGCACATCAGGAAAAGCTTCACGACAGCGCTGACAGTACACGGTTGCAGCACGGTCAGGACGTTTATTCGGTACATTGTCTGGTGAATAAGCATCGTCAGAACGGATTTTTCTGTCTGCAGTATAGCGGTTGATCATCGAATCCATATTGCCTGCGGTAACGCCCCAAGCAATGGTTGGCTTACCTAAGACCCGAAACGACTCCACATTGGTCCAGTCTGGTTGTGCGATAATGCCAACACGAAAGCCCTGTGCTTCAAGCACACGACCAATCACACCTGACACAAAAGAAGGATGGTCAATATAGGCATCGCCACAAACTAGAATAAAATCGCAGGCATCCCAACCCAGCTGATCCATTTCTTCGCGTGACATCGGCAAAAATGGCGCAGGCTCAAAACATGACGCCCAATATTTGTCGTAATCAAACAACGCTTTGGGTGCGGTCTGAGCAGTATAAGCAGTAGACATGGCTTGCAATTCTCGGCTGGCAAGTGGAAGATCGGCAGTCATCAAAGATGAAAGCCGATCATTTTAGCATGAATTCTATTCATCTTGCTTGATTAAAAAATATGCAAAATCAGGTGGCTAATTTTTATTAATTTTGTGTAGGTAAAGGATCATGATGTAATCAATAAAGTCGAAATTGCATCAAGCCATCGTTCAGACTTTTACTTTTAAACGCCATGCACCCAGCAAAGCCAAGCCTAAAACCAGACTCATCACCCAAGTTAGTCCTGTCCAACCCCATTGTTCCCAAATCAGTCCACTACCACTACCCAGCAAACTAGAACCCATGTAATAACTGAATAAGTATAAAGATGAGCCTACCGCACGATATTGCAGTGCCTGAATTGACACCCAACTGCTGGCCGTAGAATGCGCTGCAAAAAAGGCAAAGGTAAATAAGAGCAAGGCAAGTAATACTACCACCAAATGTGCAATCGACATCAGCCAAAGTGCAGCAAGCATCAGTACGATCACCACTGGCAATACCCGTTCACGCCCGATCCGATTTCCCCAACTTGCCGCACGGGGTGAACTGTAAATGCCTGCCAAGTAGGCAATTGAAATCACCCCAATCCAAACTTGAGAAAGCTCAAATGGTTTGGCTAACAAGTAGTAACTGATATAGTTAAAAATACTGACAAAACAGCCCATCAACAAAAAGCCCTGCAGAAACAGGATTCTTAACTTACGGTCTGCCAAATTGGCCACAAAGGCATCTTTAAAGCGTGATAAACGAATTGGATACGCTGTAAAGTTTTTGGATGCAGGCAAGAGTATATAAAAGATAATTGCAATGATCAGGTTTAATCCACCAATCACCAAAGTTGCCGTTTGCCAAGAAACAAAATCAACCAAGACCCCTGCAATTAAACGTCCACTCATACCACCAATGGCTGTTCCAGAAATATACAGCCCCATGGCAAAGCCAATATCTTGCTGCTGAATTTCTTCGCCAATATAGGTCATGGCGACAGCTGCAACACCACTAACAGCAATACCAATCAAAACTCGGGTACTTAAAAAGAACGGCCAAATAGGCAATAAAGCGCTCAAAATCAGCAAAATTGAAGCAAGAAATAACGCCAGTACCATAATGGGTTTTCGCCCAAAACGATCTGAAATAAAGCCTGTAAATAACAAACCTACAGCTAAGGCCACCGTAGAAAATGACAGCGGAAAACTACTTTGCGTTGGCGTAACGTTAAAAAAATCTGCCAAAATTGGCATCATCGGCTGCACGCAATACAAAATCGAAAAAGAGGCAAACCCTGCTAAAAACAGTGAAAAAAGAATTGCCTTAAACGGTTTTGAGCCATACTGAATATGAGATGCTGCAGACAAATCAGACATATTTACTCCCAGATTAGTCTCAGTATACGCCTGTTTATACACAAAAATAAGTTCAGTATTTTATCATTTGCTCAAAACTATCGGTTTCGGCTGAATCCAAACCCACATAGCCTTGTCAGTTTTTGCTTACAACGACTGCCGCCATTAGATGCTAGGCAGCCGAGTGCAGCTTTGATATTCTTAAATCATCAGGAAACAGGACGTTTCCCAAACAGAAAACAACAATAATATGTTTGCGCATCAGGATCGTGAGGTACGACAGGAGTTATACCTAAAACACGAAATACAAAGAAACCCCGTCAGGATGATGGGGTTTCTTTTTATCTGCATATTTTATCTATGCTTTTATTGGCAATTTTA